>JAUIJO010000006.1 GCA_030431185.1 Gammaproteobacteria bacterium
GGAAGTTGCGTTCGCTTGCGCCGAAGCGTGCGGCGACCCTGGGCACGCTGAGGTCTCCGTCCAGGTGGGCGGTGATCCAGGCGAAGAGCTCGACCAGTCGACCCGCATCGGGCGCCTGCCGCTGCAGTGCCTCGGAGAACTGCGTCTGACCCCCGGCGCGGTGCAGATAGACGACCAGCTCGCGTGCGACGCCCATCGCGACGACCGACCCGTGGTCCTCGGCGATCATGGCGAGCGCCATGTCGATGCCTGACGTCACGCCGGCGGACGTCCACAGATGCCCGGCCCGCCGGTAAAGTGCATCGGCGTCCACGGCGACGTCGGGATATCGCGCACCCAGTTCGCGGGCATGGCGCCAATGCGTGGTGGCCTCCCGTCCATCCAGGAGTCCGAGCTGCGCCAACAGGAAGCTCCCCGTGCATATCGAGGCGACGCGCCGGGCGCCGCCGGCGAGGCGCAGCAGCGCCGCACGCTCCTCCTCCGCATAACGATGGCGGCGAGGACCCGCGCCGCCCACCAGGAACAGGGTGGAACAGGCCTCGACCCGGTCGAGTGGCGCGTCTGGCAGCACGCGTATCCCGGACTCCGTGGTCACCGGGAATCCTCCGTGCGAAACGGTGCGCCACGCGTAAAGTGGCGCCGTCCGCTCCTGGTTGGCGGCCGCGAAGGCTTCGAGCGGACCAAACAGGTCCAGCGGCTGGAAGCCTTCCACCAGGTAGAAGACAAGCGATTCAGGCTCTTCCATCATGTCCGGTCCGCCACTGCATCGCCTCGGTCGAAATGGAGAACATCCCGGAGATTGCCGCGATCGGGCCACTCAGGCGCGTGCAAGCCGGGTCCAGTACGGGTAGTCGAGCCCGTCGCGATCCTGCTGCACCTGGCCTTCGCTTACCGCGTATCCGGTGAGCGTTCCGGCGTCGGGGCGCAGCTTGAACCGCACCCGGTGCGGCGTCCGTGACGCATCGCGCGCGGGCAGCGTCCCGCGCGCCAGGTCGATGTTGAAATAGCCGCCGCGCCCATCGACGACCTGTGCCACGGCGACCCTCACGGTCCCGAGGCACGCGAAAGGTCGTGCGGTGCCGAGTTCCAGCGTGAGCGGAAGCAGGCCATCCTCGAGCAGGTCGATCGTCCCGCGCCAGCGTCCCCTCAGCGCCGGGGGGATCGCCGGGACGGGATGGATATCGCCGAACCGGGCCAGCAGGACATCCATGATCGCGTTGCGCGCGGGACCATGGGCCTGGTTGATCGCAAGCGCTATCACCAGGTCGGCATCCGGGACGACCAGCAGCTCCGCCGAAACGCCCGGCATCGATCCGCCATGACCGAACGTCAGGAGGTCTCCGCGATGGGCGATGTCCAGCCCCAGGCCGTAGTAGTCGGCCGGATCCTGGAACCCGGCATGGTCGACCCGCATCGCCCGGGCGGACGAAGCGGCGAGCAAGGGCGAGGTCCCGCGCGAAGCGTCGAGGAGGAACTGGCCGAACCGCGCGAGATCGGTGGGCGCCATGAAGGCGCCTGCAGCGCCCCGGTGCTCGGAATCGTAGAACGGCACGCGCGCGCCGGACTCCATGTAACGCGCGGCCACGTGGTCCGGAAGGTCGGGGCCCGTCGCGATGAAGCTGCGGCCGATACCGAGGGGCGAGAAGATCTCGCGATGAACGAACGTCGGATATGCAAGACCCGAGACCCGCTCGATCACCCGCTCGAGGATGCCGAAGCCGAGGTTGGAATAGAGGAGGATGCGGCCCGGCTCGATCATCGCCTGGCCGAAGCGTTCGATGACCTCGTCCATCGTCCGGCGGCGCCATCCTTCATCCGCATAGATGAGGCTGTAGAAGGGAGGCATCCCGCCCGTATGGTCGAGCAGCCGGCGGAGGGTCACCCGATCGGCCTGTCCCATCGGCGAGCTGATCCGCTGGTCGCCCAGATAGGCATTGGCGGGGGCGTCGAGATCAAGCCGTCCGCGCTCGGCCAGCATCAGGATCGCCGCCGCGGTGACCGGTTTGGTGACCGAGGCGATCGAGTAGACCGTATCGCTGCTCGCCGCGATCCTCTGCTCGCGATCCGCCAGTCCCGAGGCGTGCGTCCAGGCCAGCCCACCCCGCTGGACGACCGCGGCCGATACCGACGGCAAGCCATGGATCGCGCGGATATCCTCGATCTCGCCGGAGAGCCCGGTTGTCGGGCGGTCGGGACTGCCCGGAAGAAGCCTCGCCGGTGCAAGGGCTGTCGCGGCGCAGACCAGGAGGTTGAACTCACGTCGCGTGACCAGCGCAGGTCTCCTCGGGATCGACCGACATCGACGATAGCAGGCTGCAAATGGGCCGAGCGGACAATCATCCGGCAGATTCGGCCATGGCCCCCGCTGGCAGGGGTCGGCTGGCTGGAGGGCTGCTGAAGCGGCCCCATGCGGTGGCGCGGTCGTGCGGGCGCCTCACTCCAGCGCGCGGTCCATGCGCCGGTAGCCGATCGCCTCGCTGAGGTGGGGCGTCGCGATGTCGGCGCTGCCCGCGAGGTCGGCGATGGTGCGGGCCACGCGCACGATGCGCTGCATGGAGCGTGCCGAGAGCCGCAGGGCCTCGACCGCGCGCTCGAGGAGGTCCTGGTCGGCCGGGGCGAGGCGACAGGTCGCGGCCAGCGTCGACGGATCGAGCATGGCGTTGGGCCGGCCCGCGCGAGACAGCGCCCGTTGCCGTGCGGCCACCACCCGGGTGCGCACCGTCGTGGAGGACTCGCCGGCCGCCGCATCGGCGCGCAGCGCGGCGGGCGGCAGCCGCGGCACCTCCACGTGCAGGTCGATCCGGTCCAGCAAGGGCCCGGAGACCTTGGCCCGGTACCGGCGGATCGCGTCGGGGGTGCAGCGGCAACGTCCGCTCGCATCGCCGGCCCAGCCGCAGGGGCAGGGATTCATCGCCGCGATCAGCTGGAAGTTCGCCGGGAACTCCGAGCTGCGCGCGGCGCGGGAGATCGTCACCACCCCGGATTCCAGGGGTTCGCGCAGCACTTCCAGCGCCTGCCGGCTCCATTCGGGGAACTCATCGAGGAACAGCACGCCGTTGTGGGCCAGCGACACCTCGCCCGGGCGCGGCTCGGCGCCGCCGCCCACCAGGGCGACCGCGCTGGCGGTATGGTGCGGCGCGCGATAGGGGCGCTGGCGCCATCGTGCCGGGTCCAGGCCGCGCCCACTCACCGAGGCCACCGCGGCGGCCTCCAGCGCCTCCGGCTCCGTGGCCTCCGGCAGGATCCCGGGCAGTCGCGAGGCCAGCAGGGTCTTGCCGCACCCGGGCGGCCCGACCAGCAGCAGGTGATGGCCCCCGGCGGCGGCGACTTCCAGCGCCCGGCGCGCGTGCGGCTGTCCACGCACGTCGGCCAGGTCGGGGCCGGTGCCGGCTTCCACCGCCGCCGCTTCGGCGCGGGGCAGCGCCTTGCGCCCCTGCAGCATCCCGCAGGCCTCCAGCAGCGTGCGGGCGATACGGACCTCGCCCCGACTGCACAGGGCCGCTTCGGCGCCATTGCCCGGCGGCACCACCAGGATGCGGCCGGCATCGGCCGCCGCGAGGGCGGCCGGCAGCACCCCGTCCACCGCGCGCAGCTCGCCGGTCAGGCCCAGTTCGCCCAGGAACTCCAGCCCGTCGAGCGCGTCCAGCGGGACCTGGCCGCTGGCGGCGAGGATGCCCAGTGCGATCGGCAGGTCGAAGCGGCCACCGTCCTTGGGCAGATCCGCGGGGGCCAGGTTGACGGTGATGCGTCGGGTCGGGAACTCGAATTGCGCGCACTGGATCGCCGCGCGCACGCGGTCCTTGGATTCGCGCACGGCGGCCTCGGGCAGGCCGACGATCGACATCGCGGGCAGGCCCCCCGCCAGGTGCACTTCGATCCTGACGGCAGGCGCATGCACCCCCGACCGCGCACGTCCGTGCACGAGGGCGAGGTTCATGGGGGACGGCCCCTAGTGGCGCGGGATCTGTCCGAGCTGGGCTTCCAGCTCGGCGACGGTCTGCTGCAGGGCCTCGAGCTTCTCCCGGGTGCGCAGCAGGACCTCGCGCTGGACTTCGAACTCCTCGCGGGTGACCAGGTCCAGCCGGGTCAGGCCGCTCTGGAGCACGGTGCGGAAGTTTTCCTGCAGTTCCTCGCGGCTTTCGCGCAGGCCCGGGGGGACCAGGTTGCTCAGGCGGCGGGCGAGTTCGTCGATATGGCTCAGGTCGATCATGGGGTTCCTCCGGCGATGCCCCAGCATGACCCGACGGTCGTGACGGCGCAGTCGGCCTGCGCCCCGATGTCGTGTCGGAAAAGTCCTACACCGGGGGCGGCGCGGCAGGGGATTCTAGCGCATGCCGGCGGCTGACCGCCCGGCGGGCGAGCGGGTATCCTGAGGCGTGGCCGGCGATGTCCGCCGGCGCTGACGGTCAAGCCGTTCAAACTCGACGACGTGCGCGAGGCGCTGGCCGAGGCGGGCGTGGCCGGCGTCACCGCCACCGAGGTCAAGGGCTTCGGCCGTCAGAAGGGCCATACCGAGCTGTACCGCGGGGCGGAGTACGTGGTCGACTTCCTGCCCAAGATCAAGTTGGAGGTCGCGGTGACGGACGACCAGGCCGATATCGTCGTGGAGGCCATCATCCGGGCCGCCGGCACCGGCAAGGTCGGCGACGGCAAGATCTTCGTCTACGACCTGGAGCGGGCGGTGCGCATCCGCACCGGCGAACTGGACGGCGACGCGCTCTGATCGCACGGCCGGTCGTGTCCGGTCCCTCCCGCGCAGCCCGTTGGTTGGCCAGGGAGCCTGGCGCGCCGATTGCGCCGGACGGAAAGGGCGGAGGACGTGCGTGCGAGTTTTCAGTGAACTTGATGCGAGCCGGGCGCGGGCGTGCCTGGACCGCCGGGCCTTCGTCTTCGGCCATACCCTGGAAGACCATCCCGCGCTCTCCCTGCGCAACCTGTCGGAGGCGCTGCCGGCGCTGCCGCGCGAGCAGGTGTTCCATTCCAGCGGTCGCCTGAGCGAGGCCGACGACTTCGACAACGCGCACAAGCAGTACCGGCCCCGCCAGAGCCTGGAGGAGGCGCTGGAGGACCTGCGCAACACCGATGCCTACATCATGGTGCGCCAGCCCGAGGCGCACGCGTCGTTCCGGCCGGTGTACGAGGCCCTGTGTTCGGACGTGTCCAGCATGGCCACGGGGGCGGGCATCCGCGCCGAACTCGACGATGCGATGCTCTACCTCTTCATCGCTTCGCCCGGCAGCGTCACCCCCTTCCACATCGACCGCTATTCGACGTGCCTGATGCAGGTCCGGGGCCGCAAGGAGGTGGTGGTCTACCCGCCCTGGGACGAACGGGTCGTGGCCGACGAGGATGCCGAGCACTATTTCGCCCAGACCGGCCGCCGCCCCGAGTGGCGCGAGGCGGCCGCCCCGCTGGGCGAGCGCTTCGCTTTCAGCCCCGGCCAGGCCCTGCACATTCCCTTCGCCGCCGGCCACCACGTCCGCAATGGCCAGGAGGACGTTTCCATCTCGCTGTCGATCATCTTCAAGACCACCCAGAGCCGCCGGCTGATGCAGGCCCTGCTGTTCAACCATTACCTGCGCCGCTATGCATCCCGCCTGGGCATGAAGCCGGGGCGCGTGGCGATGGATGCCGCCGGCGTGGCGGCCAAGGCGGCGTTGTGGAATACCGGTCGCCGCGTCGCCGGGCTGTGGCGCGCCTCGGCGAGCCCATGACACGTGCCCGGCCCCGGCACGGGCGGATGCGTCGCCTGCAGGGCGCGGGCCTGTTGGTCGTGCCGCTGGTGATGGCGATGCTGGGGCTTGGGGCGTGCGCGCGGTCGGAACCGGTCCCGGAGCAGGACGCGAAGGCCCGCTTCGCCCTCGCGGTGATCGGCGACTCCGACAGCCATTCCTACCAGGACCGGATCAGTTTTCCCGAAGGGGGCGATGCCCGCGGCGGCGCGTATCGCGACGTCAGCTTCAACTGGTACGAAATCATCGCGCGGCTGCGGCCGGGCGAGGTCGACGTCGGGCCGTGGGGCATCCGCGGTACCCGTGGCACGTTCGCCCGGGCCCTGGACGCCGTCGGCGTCGCGGCGCGGTCGCCGCGCAAGCAGGACTATGCCTACAACTTCGCCGTCTCGGGTGCGCGATGCGAAGACCTGCTGGGCGGTTATCGCGAAGTGCACGGCCTCGTGGCGATGATGGATGCCGACCCGGCGCCGTGGCGGAACGGCGCGGTGGTGTTCCGCATCGGCGTGAACAACTTCGGCACCCAGCGCTCGCTGGAGGCACTGGGCGCCGATCCGCGCGATGCGCGCGTGGGTGACGACATCGAGGGCTGCGTCGAGGCCTTGCGGGATTCGGTCGCGTTGATCCATGCGCGCCACCCGGCCACCCGGGTGGTGCTGGTGGGCATCTTCGACAACACCCACTGGGCGATGCATTTCGACCATCAGTGGACGCCTGCCGCGCTGGCCAACGTCGGCCAGGGGCTGGATCGCTTCGATGATGCCCTGCGGGCGATGGCCGACGCGGACGAGCGGGTCGCGTTCTTCGACGACCGTGCGTGGTTCGAGGCGAACTTCGGGGGGCGCGATGCCCTAGGGAACGCGAACTACCGCGAGCTGGTGCTTGCCGACGGTACGCGGGTCTCGAACACCCTGGGCGACGCGCCCACCCATTCGACCCTCGCCGACGGCCATGCCGGCACGCTCGTGAGCGGGCGCTGGGCCGACACGATGCTCGACTTCATCGGCAGCCGCTGGGGCCACACGTTCACCCCGCTCGGCGACGATGAACTGCTCGGCCTGGTGGCGCCGGAGCGCCCGCCCGCCGTCGCGGCAGCGGAGCCGCCAGGCGCGGGCTAGTCGTCGAGCGCCGCGGCCAGGAAAGGCGGCGGCACCAGCGCCGCGGCATGCGCCTGCTCGGTGTAGTAGGCGGTCGCGAACCCCCGCGCCCTGGCGTCGGACTCGCGGAACCGGAAGTCCCCGCCCTTGCGCGCCAGCGTGCAGCTCCACCAGCCGGTCGGATAGCAGGGCTGCGGGAACGGCAGGGTCGCGAAGGTGGTGAAGCCGGCCTTGCCCATCTCGGCGCGCATCTCCTTGATCAGTCCGACCAGCATCAGCGGCGATTCCGACTGCTGCACGAGGATGCCATCGTCCTTGAGCGCCCTGGAGCAGCTCTCGTAGAACGCCTTGTTGAACAGGCCCTCGGCCGGGCCGACCGGGTCGGTCGAGTCGACGATGACGATGTCGACGCTGCCCGCCGGGCAGTTCGCCATGTAGGCCACGCCGTCGTCGAACAGCAGTTCGGCGCGCGGGTCGCCGTTGGACTCGCACAGCTCCGGGAACCACTTCTCGGCCATTCGCGTGACCTGCTCGTCGATGTCGCACTGGGTCGCGCTCTCGACGCCCGGATGGCGCAGCACCTCGCGCAGGGTGCCGCAGTCGCCGCCGCCGATGATGACGACCCGCTTCGGGGCCGCGTGGGTGAACAGCGCCGGGTGGGACATCATCTCGTGGTAGAGGAAGTTGTCCTTCGTGGTCAGCATCATCGCGCCGTCGATGAGCATCAGCTTGCCCCAGTCGGTGCTCTCGTAGATCTCGATCTTCTGGAACGGGGACTGCACCTCGTCGAGCTTGCGGGTGATCCGGTAGCCGATCGCCGAGCCGGTCGGGTCGAAGTTCTCGTAGTGCCACGTCGTCTTGTCAGTCATTGCCGGATCGCCCCGCGAGGATGTGCGCAGTCAGGAGGGGCCCGCTGGTCGGCGGACGCCCCGGATACGAGGGCGGGCGGACCGCCCGCGCCATCAAGGCCGCGAATTGTAACGGACCCTCGCCAACGGCTCGTGACCGGGGCCGGCGATGGCGCCCCGGCGGTGGCGGGCGCCCCGGGGCGCCCGCGTCCGTCCATACGCCCCGTCACGGCCGCGGACGTTAGAATGCGCATCCCCCTCTGTTCCTGGTAGTCCGCCGATGTCCGACTGGTCCCCCGATCAGGCCCGCAAGACCTACTCGATCCCGCACTGGGCCGAGGGGTATTTCGACGTCGACGGTGCCGGCTGCGTCACCGTCAGCCCGCGTCGCGACGCCGGCCCCGCCGTGGCCCTGGCCACCCTCGTCGACGAGGCGCGGGACAAGGGCGCCAAGCTGCCGGTGTTGCTGCGGTTCCCGGACATCCTCGGCGACCGCCTGGCGCGCCTTCAGGCGGCCTTCGCGCAGGCCATGGACGACTGGAGCTATCCCGGCGGCTACACCGCGGTCTACCCGATCAAGGTCAACCAGCACCAGGGCGTCGCGGGCACGCTGGCCTCGCACAGTGGCGACGGTTTCGGCCTGGAGGCCGGCAGCAAGCCCGAACTGATGGCGGTGATGGCGCTGTCGCGCCCCGGTGGCCTGATCGTCTGCAACGGCTACAAGGACCGCGAGTACATCCGCCTGGCCCTGATCGGCCGCAAGCTGGGGCTGGACACCTGGATCGTCATCGAGAAACCCTCCGAGCTGCCGCTGGTGATGGAGGAGGCCGCGGCCCTCGGCGTCGAGCCGGGCCTGGGCGTGCGCATGCGCCTGGCCAGCCTCGGGGCCGGGAAATGGCAGAACAGCGGCGGCGACAAGGCCAAGTTCGGGCTGTCGCCCCGGCAGGTGCTCGACCTGTGGAAGCAACTGCGCGACGCCGGCATGACCGATTGCCTGGGCCTGCTGCATTTCCACATGGGCTCGCAGATCTCCAACGTGCGCGACATCGCCAACGGCATGCGCGAGGCCGTGCGCTACTTCGTGGAGCTGTCCGCGCTGGGCGCGAACGTGCGCTTCATGGACGTCGGTGGCGGCCTGGGCATCGATTACGAAGGCACCCGTTCGCGCAGCGAATGTTCGATCAACTACGGCGCCAACCAGTACGCCAGCACCATCGTGCAGCCCCTGGCCGAGGCCTGCGAGGCGCAGGGCCTGGTGCCGCCGCGGCTGGTCACCGAGTGCGGCCGCGCGATGACCGCCCACCACGCGGTGCTGGTGGCCAACGTGTCCGAGGTGGAGCAGGCGCCGGAAGGCCGCGTGCCCGACGTGCACGAGGACGAACCGGCGGTCATCCGCCACCTGCGCGAAGTGCACGACGAGCTGGGGAGCCGGCCGGCGGTGGAGCTGTTCCACGAAGCCCAGCACCACCACAGCGAAGGCCTGTCCCTGTACGCGCTGGGGCAGATCGACCTGGTCCACCGGGCCCGCATCGACGACCTCTTCTACGCCATCGCCCACGCGGTGCGCGCGCAGCTCAAGCCCGGCGAGAAGAGCCACCAGGCCACGCTGGACGAGCTCAACCAGCGCCTGGTCGACAAGTATTTCGTCAACTTCAGCGTGTTCGAGTCGATGCCCGACGTCTGGGCGATCCAGCAGGTGTTCCCGATCATGCCGATCGAGCGGCTGGACGAGGCGCCGCGCCGCCGCGGCGTGATCGCCGACCTGACCTGCGATTCCGACGGCCGCATCGACACCTATGTCGAGAACGAGACCCTCAACACCTCGATGCCACTGCACGAGCTGCAGCACGGCCAGAGCTACCGGCTGGGATTTTTCCTCGTCGGCGCCTACCAGGAGATCCTGGGCGACATCCACAACCTGTTCGGCGACACCGACGCGGTCGAGGTGCGGGTCGATGGCGACGACGCACGCGGTTACGCGATCACCCAGCAGCGTCGCGGCGACACCACCGACGTGATGCTCGACTACGTGGGCTACCGCCTCGAGGACCTGCGCGCCGCCTATGCCTCGCGCGTGGCCGCCGCGGAGCTGGACGCCGACGAGTCCGCGCGCCTGCTCGAGGCACTCGAAGCGGGGCTGACCGGCTACACCTACCTCGATGACGGCGGCGCCGCCGTCGGGCGCGCGATCTGACATGGCCAGCGCACTGAAGCGCTACCTGGTCATGGCCATGCGCCAGCCCGGCTTCGACGATGCGGTCATCGAGCCGCACATGGCCTACATCGGCCAGCTGCGGGCGCGGGGCCGCCTCGACATGAGCGGCGGGTTCTCCGATGGAAGCGGTGGCGCCTACCTGTTGCGCGCCAGCGACATGGCCGAAGCGCAGGCCATGGCCGATGCCGACCCGCTGCACCTCACCGGCGCGTCGCGCCTGACCGTCTTCGAATGGAACACGTGAACCATGAGCACTGACACCATGGCAATCAAGACCGGCTTCATCGGCCTGGGGGCGATGGGCGCGCCGATGGCCCGCCACCTGCACGAGGCCGGTCTGCTGACCGTGCTGGGCAACCGCACGCAGTCCAGGGCCGATGCGCTGGCCGCCGAACTCGGCGTGCGCGCCGCGCGCTCGGCCGACAACTTCGCCGACTGCGACGTGGTGGCGATGTGCGTGTCACTCGACGTCGACGTGCTGGAGAACGCCGCCGCCCTGGCGAAGGTGCTGCGCAACGGCGCGGTGGTGGTCGACCACTCGACGGTATCGGTGCAGACCGCGCGCCGGGTCGCCGCCTTGCTGGCGGCGGAAGGCATCGGTTTCATCGATGCGCCGGTGTCGGGTGGCGTGGAGGGTGCGCGCAACGGCAAGCTGTCGGTGATGGCCGGGGGCGATGCCGGCGTGCTGGAAAAGGCGCGCCCGGTCCTGGAGGCGTATGCCGCGCGCGTGGCGCACATGGGCGACACGGGGGCCGGGCAGGCGACCAAGGCCGTCAACCAGGTGCTGGTCGCGGGGATCAACGAGGCAGTCTGCGAAGGCCTGGCGCTGGCCGAGAAGCTCGGCCTGGACGCCGAGCGCCTGCTGCCGACCCTGATGGCGGGCGCGGCGGGCAACTGGTTCCTCGAAAAGCGCGGCGAGACCATGCTGCGCGACGCCTTCGCACCGGGTTTCAAGTCCGCGCACATGCTCAAGGACCTGCGCATCGTCCAGGGTGTCGCGCAGGAGGCGGGCATCCGCACGACCGTGGTCGACCAGGCCGTGGCCGACTACGCGGAACTGCTGGAGCGGGGCCATGGCGAGAGCGACACGTCCGCGCTGATCGTCCTCAAGCGCAAGCCGCAGGCCTGAGGCAGGCGGCGTTCAAGCGCCCGCCGATCGTCCGGGCAGGCGCATGGGGCTCCATTTCGCGGCGGCCCATTGACCCAGTGACGCGCCCAGCCAGGCGGCCAGCAGGCTGAGGCCTGTCGCCAGGGCGTTATAGCGCAGGATCTCCGCCAGTCCGAACACGGCCGGCCCCGGCGAGAGGGCCGCCGACAGCTGCAGGCTCACCGCCACGCACGCGGCGATCGCCGCTGCCAGCAGGACTGCCGGCAGGCGGAAGCCCTCGCGCGCGATCCAGCCGCCAAGGGCCATCGCGAGCAGGGTGACGCCCAGTCCAACCACGGGCACGTGCCCCCAGCCGGTATCGACGGGCAGGTCGAGCGGGTGACCGCTGATCGTGACCAGGGCTTCGAAGCCCAGCATGACGGCGAGCGCGGCGATCGCGCCCAACAGGATGCGTTTTTCCATGGTCCCCTCCATCACCCGCCTTCGATTCCCGGGTGGCCGCCCGGGACCCCACCGTGTCGGACCGAGTCTAGGGGTTCGTCCGGCGAACGGTCGAGACCGTGGCCGGGATTCCGATCACCGGGCTCGCGAGCGGGCTGCCCGGTCGGCAACAGTCCCCCTTTCCTGGGGGCCGTCCGGGCTCAGCGCGCCTTGATCGCCAGCGCGTCGAGGCCGTTGCTTTCCAGCTTCTGCTTGGCATCGGCCAGGTCGCCGGCGGTCCCGTAGGGCCCCATGCGAACGCGATAGACGGTCTTGCCGTTGATCTGCGCCGACTCCACCCGCGCGCCGAGGCCCAGCAGGGCGATCTTTGCCTTCAGTTCCTCGGCCTGGCCCGATGCCTGGAAGGCACCGGCCTGCAGCAGATAGCGGCTTCCATCGCCCACGCCGGCCGCGGTACGGCTGTTGCCGGAGGCGGCAACGGTGTCCGCCGGCCTGGGGGGGGGCGCGGGCGCCGCGGGAGCCGCGGCATCCGGGTCGATCGGCTGCGGCAGGGCCGCCGGGGGCTTGGCGGCCGCCTGGGCGGGCTGCTGCGCGCGCTCGATCGCCGCCTGGCGCTCGGCCTCGGCGCGCTGGGTCGCGGCCAGCTCCGCATCGGTCATCGGCACTTCCTTGCCGGTCAGCATGTCGTAGAACGCGAACTCGTCGCCCGCGTCCTCCGCGGTTCCGGCGGCGGCGTCCGGTGCCGCGGCGGCATTGCCGGCCGGGCGGGGCAGGACCTCGTCGTCGACCGCCGACACCGGCGCGGGCCGCGCATCGGGATTGGGCCGGGGCTTGAACGGGTCGAACTCGTCCGATTTCAGGTACTTCGGCGCGACCAGCACCACGATCAGGGTCAGCAGGATGCCGAGCACCATCCATGCCCAGCCGGGGAGGCCGTTGCTCTGGTTGCGCTTGGCCTGGGTCTTGTTGCGTCGTGCTGCCACCGGTGGCGGTCCTCTCGTTGTCGCGATGGCCGGCCGGTCGGGGCCGGTCGGCGGGAATGTGATGTCGTGGCGATCCAGTGTAAGACAATCGCCCGCGGGCGATTGTCGGCCGCTGCGGGGCTACATGACCTCGGGCGCGCCCACCCCGAGCAGGCCGAGGCCATTGGCCAGCACCTGCCGGGTCGCCAGCGCCAGGACCAGGCGGGCATCGCGCGTGGCGGCGTCGTCGACCAGGAACTGGTGGTCGTTGTAGTAGCTCTGGAACGCCTGTGCCAGCTCGAGCAGGTAGGCCGCCAGCTGGTGGGGCTCCAGGTCGCGGCCGGCGGTCTCCACCACGTCCGGATAGCGCAACAGGTCCGTGACCAGTCCATGGGTGGCCGCGTCGTCCAGGTCGAGTGCCTGCGCCAGGCCCTGCGCGCGGTCGAAGGACAGCCCGCGTTCGGCGAGCTGCCGCAGCAGGCCGCACATGCGCGCGTGGCTGACCTGCACGTAGTAGACCGGGTTGTCGAGCGACTGGCTGCGGGCCAGGTCGATGTCGAAGGTCAGCTGGGAGTCGGGCTTGCGCGCGACCAGGAACCAGCGCGTGGCGTCGCGACCGACCTCGTCCACCAGGTCGCGCAGGGTCAGGTAGCTGCCGGCGCGCTTGGAGAGTTTCACTTCCTCGCCGCCGCGCATGACCGTCACCATCTGGTGCAGCACGTACTCGGGCCAGCCCTGCGGGATGCCCTTGTCCAGCGCCTGGAGGCCGGCCTTGACGCGCGCGAGCGAGCCATGGTGGTCGGCACCCAGTTCGGTGATCGCGCGTTCGTAGCCACGCTGCCACTTCGACAGGTGGTAGGCGACGTCGGGCACGAAGTAGGTGTAGCTGCCGTCGGACTTGCGCATGACGCGGTCCTTGTCGTCGCCGAAGTCGGTGCTGCGCAGCCACAGCGCGCCGCCTTCCTCGTAGGTGTGGCCGCCGGCGACCAGTTCGCGCACGGTCTCCTCGACCTTGCCCTCGGTGTACAGGCTGCTCTCGAGGAAGTAGACGTCGAAACCGACCCCGTAGGCCTCCAGGTCGGCATTCTGTTCGCGGCGCAGCCAGGCGACGGCGAAGCGGCGCACCGCATCGAGGTCGGCCGGATCGCCGGAGGCCGTCACGCCATGGCCGTCGACCTCCACGCTGGCACCGTCCAGGTAGGCCCGGGCGACGTCCTTGATGTAGTCGCCGCGGTAGCCGTCCTCCGGCCAGCCGGCATCGTCGGGCCCCTGGCCGAGTGCGCGCGCCTGGACCGAGATCGCAAGGTTGTTGATCTGCGCGCCGGCGTCGTTGTAGTAGAACTCGCGGCGCACGTCCCAGCCATTGGCGGCGAGCACGCGGCCGATGCAATCGCCGATCACCGCCGCCCGGCCGTGGCCGACGTGCAGCGGGCCGGTCGGGTTCGCCGAGACGTACTCGACGCCGGCCATGCGGCCCTTGCCGCTGTCGTTCCGGCCATAGGCATCGCCTTGCGCGAACACCTCGCCGAGGCCACGGCGCCATGCGCCCTCGGCGATGCGGAAGTTGATGAAGCCCGGTCCGGCGATCTCGACGCTGGCGATGTCGTCGTTGTCCGGCAGTGCGTCCACCAGCGCCTGGGCGAGCGCGCGCGGGTTGGAGCGCGCCGGCTTGGCCAGCAGCATCGCCGCGTTGGTCGAGAAGTCGCCCTGGGCCCGGTTCTTCGGTCGCTCGACGACGAAGTCGGGGGTGTCCAGTCCGGCCGGCAGGGTGCCGGCGGCGCGCAGGGCGTCGATGGCCTGCAGGACGAGGTCGCGGAGGGCGGTTTTCACGGGCGGATCCGAAGCGGTTGCGGAACCGCCCATTGTACGCGAGGGCGTCGCGACGGGCCTGTGCGAGGTGAACGGCGTGGGACCGCGCGGCTCAGAGCCAACCGCGCGCGGCCAGCGAGACCGGCGGCCCGTCGGCGATCACGAAATGATCCAGCAGGCGCAGGTCGACCAGGGCGAGCGCCTGTTTCAGGCGGGCGGTGACCGCCCGGTCGGCGGCACTGGGCTCGCGATTGCCGCTCGGGTGGTTGTGCCCCACGATGACCGCCGCCGCGTTGTGGGCCAGGGCGCGCCGCACGACCTCCCGGGGATGGACCTCGGCCCCGTCCAGGGTGCCGCTGAACAGCTCCTCGAACGCCAATGCGCGGTGCCGGGTATCGAGGAACAGCACGGCGAAGACTTCATGCGGGCGTCCGCGCAGGCGCTGCGCGAAGTAGCGGCCGGCCGCGGCCGGGTCGCCCATGGCTTCGCCCCGCTCCAGGTCGGCCGACAGGTGGCGGTGGCCCAGCTCGAGCGCTGCGGCCAGCGCGCAGGCCCGTGCCGGCCCCAGCCCGGGCAGCCTGGCCAGGCCCCGGGGTCCGAGCTCGAGGAGCGCCCGCAGGGGACCATGCGTTGCCAGCAGTTGGCGGGCGGTGCTCACCGCATCCTGCCCGCGAAGGCCCGAGCCGAGGAAGATCGCCAGCAACTCGGCATCCGACAGGGCGCCTGGGCCCCGGGACAGCAGCTTCTCGCGCGGGCGCTCGGCCGCGGGCCAGTCGCGGATGCGCAGGACCCGGCCGGCGGGCGCCGCCGCGCTCGCCGCGTCGATGCCGGGGGAAGGTGCGATGTCGCGGGATGCGTCGGTGTCGTCCATGCGAGGCCCGTCCGTGGGCAGGGGTTCCATGGGCCACGGGGGCCAGTGAGGTGGAGGCGGGTGGTCGGAGCGGGACGCGGCAGGGAAGGGCCGCGGGGCAGTTCCCGGGGAGTCCGACCACCTCGCCTCGGGACCATTTGATGCCGGCGCGGGACCCGCTTCCACCGGACGGCGCCGCGTCATCGGGTAAGCTAGGCACCCGTTGTGCCGTAGGAATTTTCTGACCCATGCCGGCTGCCCCTGCCTCCCTGGATGGGACCTCCGTCCTGCTGTGCGTCTGCGGCGGGATCGCGGCCTACAAGGCCGCGGAACTGGTGCGTCGCCTGCGCGAGGCCGGGGCCGAGGTCCAGGTGGCGATGACCGCCGATGCCCTGCATTTCGTCGGCGAGGCCACCTTCCAGGCCTTGTCCGGGCGCACCGTGCGTACATCGCTGTGGGATGCCGCCGCCGAGGCCGCCATGGGCCATATCGAGCTCGCGCGCTGGGCCGACCGGGTGGTCGTGGCGCCCGCCACCGCCAATACCCTGGCCAGGCTGGCCCATGGCATGGCCGACGACCTGGTCAGCACGCTGTGCCTGGCCACCACCGCGCCGATCGCGGTCGCGCCGGCGATGAACAACCGCATGTGGGAGCATCCGGCCACCCAGGCCAACCTGGCCACGTTGCGCGAACGCGGCGTGCAGGTGATCGGACCCGACGACGGCGCACAGGCCTGCGGCGAGTTCGGCCCGGGGCGCCTCAGCGAACCCGGGGCCATCGTCGCCGCGCTCGCCGCCGGAGTGCGGGCATGAGCGCGGTCGGGACCATGGCGGGACTGCGCGTGCTGGTCAGCGCCGGGCCGACCTACGAAGACATCGACCCGGTGCGCTTCATCGGCAACCGCAGCAGCGGCAAGATGGGCTTCGCGATCGCCTGTGCCGCGGCGCGGCGCGGCGCCGACACGGTGCTGGTCGCCGGACCGGTGTCGCTGCCCTCGCCCGATGGCGTCACCCGCATCAACGTCCGCTCCGCCGCGCAGATGCACGAGGCGGTGATGGGCGCGCTGCCGGCGGATATCTACATCGGTGCCGCCGCCGTGGCCGATTTCACCCCCCGGCAGATGTCGGCCAGCAAGATCAAGAAGAAGCCGGGCAGCGATACCCTGACGCTTGAACTCGTGCGCACGGCGGACGTGCTCGCCGACGTCGCCACGCATGCGCGGCGTCCGCGGCTGGTGGTCGGGTTCGCCGCCGAGACCGACAATGTCGAGGGCTACGCCCGCGGCAAGCTGGCCAACAAGAAGCTCGACCTGATCGCCGCCAACCGCGTCGGTGTCGCCGGCAGCGGCTTCGAATGCGACGACAATGCATTGTCGGTGTTCTGGCACGACGACGAGCGCGCGCTCGGTCCGGCCGCCAAGACCGAGCTGGCCGACCGGCTGCTCGACCTGGTCCTCGAACGGCTGGCGGCGACTCCGCCCGCCCGCCCGGGGGCATGAAACCTGCATGTCCATCCCCGTGGTCGCGCGCGACCGTCCCCGGGGCGCCGTGCCTGGCCCCACGACCCACGACAACCCGGACGCACGATGCACCACACCCTTGACCTGAAAGTGCTCGACCCCCGCTTCGGCGCGCAATGGCCGCTGCCGGCCTATGCGACCGCGGCCAGCGCGGGCCTGGACCTGCGCGCAGCGCTGGACGGTCCGCTTACGCTGCAGCCGGGGGATACCTCGCTGGTGCCGTCTGGGCTGGCGATGCACCTGGGCGACCCGGGCCTGTGCGCGGTGATCCTGCCGCGCTCCGGCCTGGGCCACAAGCACGGTATCGTGCTGGGCAACGGCACTGGCCTCATCGACGCCGACTACCAGGGGCCGTTGATGATCAGCATCTGGAATCGGGGCGACGAGGCTTTTACGATCGAACCGGGGGACCGCATCGCCCAGCTGGTCGTGCTGCCGATCGTGCGCGCGGACCTGCGGGTCGTGGAAGAATTCGAAACCAGCGAACGTGGCGCGGGTGGCTTTGGCCATACCGGCGTGCGCTGACAGGGGAAGTGACATGGTGGATCTGAAAATCGAGCGGCCGCAGTTGTCGGCCGAACAGGGACGGTTCCTGCGCCTGCTGCTGGCGGGCGCCTGCGTGCTGCTGGCAGCCTGGTTCGCCTGGAGCGGGTGGCAACAGCACCGCGACGCCAGCCGCAGGACGGGCATCGAGCAGGCCCGCGACCAGGCCATCACCTCCCTGGCGGCCATGTTGAAGACCGAATACGGGCGCATGGAGACGCAGCTGGCGAAGCCGGACGTGCGCAACGCGGTCGCCGACGGCGACCTGGTCAACGCCGGCGTCCGCCTGGCCGAGGGCTGGAAGGGCGCCGAGGGCGCGCGCGTGTTCGCGCCGAGCCTGGAAAGCGCCTACGCGGTGCTGACCGCCAAGGACGCGCAGGGCGGCGGCTACGGGCGCCTGGCGGCCCTGGAGGCCGCGATCGCCCAGAACAAGCCGGTGGCGTGGATCGTCGGCGACGCCGGCAAGGCGCATATCGAACTCGCCGCCCCGGTGCATCGCGATGATGCGCTGGTCGCGGTGGCGGCCGTGCGCCTGCCGATGGCGCGGATCAACCAGACCTTCGAGCAGGCCGGCGTGCCCGGCGATACCTACCTGGCGCTGCGCCAGGGGTCCCACAGCGTGATCGAACGCGGCGAGACCGCCCTCAACAATGGCGCCGAGTCGCTGGCCCGCAAGATCCCCGGCAGCGAGTGGCGGGTCGCGGCGGCCGTGCCGGACGCCGCGGGCGGTCCGTTCGGGCTCGAGGCCATCGGCTGTTTCATCGCCGCCCTGGCCTTGTTGCTGCTGGCCGGCCTGGCCAGCGTGGCGCACAAGTTCCAGCTGCGTCGCAAGCCGGCCGACAGCGAAGAGCCCGGGAGTGAGCAGACCCTCGCCGAAGCGACCCTCAACCCCGTCGCACCCGTCGAGCCGGCGGCACCGGCGGTGGTCGCCGTCGACAGCGAAGCCAAGCCCGAGGTGGGGCAGGTCGCGATCGACAGCGGCATCTTCCGCGCCTACGACATCCGGGGCATCGTCGGCCAGACGCTGGATGCCGGTGTCGCCGAGCTGATCGGACATGCGGTCGGCTCCCTGATGCACGAGCAGGGCCACGAGGACATCGTGGTCGGCCGCGACGGCCGCCTGTCCGGTCCCGAGTTGACCGAGGGCCTGGTCAAGGGCCTGCGCCGCGCCGGCCGCAATGTCATCGACATCGGCCTGGCGCCGACGCCACTGACCTATTTCGGGGCCTACCACCTGCGCGCGGGCTCCTGCATCTCGGTCACCGGCAGCCACAACCCGCCCGACTACAACGGCTTCAAGATCGTCGTCGGCGGCGAGACGCTTTCCGGCGACGCGATCACCGACCTCTACGCCCGCATCGCCGAGGACCGCCTGCATGACGCGCCGACCCCGGGCCGCCTGGAGCAGCGCGACATCAACGACGACTATGTCGAACGCGTCGCCTCCGACGTGCAGATCGAGCGTCCGCTCAAGATCGTGGTCGACGCCGGCAACGGGGTCGCCGGCGAGCTCGGTCCGCGCGTGCTGGAGGCGATCGGGGCCGAGGTCACGCCGCTGTACTGCGAGATCGACGGCACCTTCCCGAACCACCATCCCGATCCCAGCGAGCCGGCCAACCTGACCGACCTGATCCGCATGGTCGAACGGCTGGACGCGGACCTGGGCATCGCCTTCGATGGCGACGGCGACCGACTGGGCGTGGTGACCCGGGACGGCCAGAACATCTTCCCCGACCGCCTGCTGATGCTGTTCGCGACCGACGTGCTGGAGCGCAACCCGGGCGCGGTCATCATCTTCGACGTGAAGTGCACCGGCCGCCTGCCGGGCCACGTCCTGCGGCATGGGGGCAGCCCGCTGATGTGGAAGACCGGTCACTCGCTGATCAAGGCCAAGATGCGCGAGACCGACGCGGAGCTGGCCGGCGAGATGAGCGGCCACTTCTTCTTCAAGGAGCGCTGGTACGGCTTCGACGACGGCATCTATGCCGCGGCGCGCCTGCTGGAGATCCTGGCGATGCACCCCGGCGGGCCGGGCGAGGCGCTGGCCGAGCTGCCGGACGGCGTGTCCACCCCGGAGATCAAGGTCGACGCCCCCGACGGCAATCCGCATGCCTTCGTCGAGCAGTTCCGCGAGAAGGCGCATTTCGAGGGTGCGCGCCTGTCCACCATCGACGGCCTGCGCGTGGACTGGCCCGATGGCTGGGGCCTGGTGCGCGCGTCCAACACCACGCCGATCCTGGTCATGCGTTTCGACGCCGACAGCAAGGAGGCGCTGAAGCGCATCCAGGCGGCGTTCCGCGAGCAGTTGCTGGCCCTCAAGCCGGACCTGAAGCTGCCGTTCTGACGCCCACGCCGACCGTCCTTCAAGAAAAGCCCCGCGGATGCGGGGCTTTTTCGTTCGCGCCTGGAGGCCGGTTTCAGCCGCGCTCGTCGGGCGTCGGGTTCTTCAGTTCGCGATAGCGCTCGAGCGCGGCCTGGAACTCGCCCTCGACCTCGACGCGCTCGCGCTGTTGCTGCAGCAGCATGTCCTGCTGCCTCAGCAGTTCCTGGTGCTGTCCCTGGATGCTGTCCGCCGCGGCCTTGCCGACGCGCTTCCCGTTGAGCTCGGTCTCGCCGGCCTGCCGGAGCAGGTGGACCAGGCTCTGGCGCAGGCCCGAAATGCCCAGCTCGGACGCCTTGACCGTTTCGTCGAGCAGCACGATCCGGTTCTGGTAGGCGCGGCGCAGCTCGTTCTCGGTGGCATAGGACTCGGCCATGGCCTTTTCACGGCGCAGGAGCGCGGCGGCTTGCGCGTCGGCCAACGCCTGCTGGCGGGCCGCTTCGGCGGCGGCGGCCCGCTCTTCGGCCGTCAGCGCCCGGCCCATGCGACCGGTGGTCATGCCGCTGGTGGCGCTGATCTCGGTGCGCGCGCTGTCGACGGCGCTCGCCGGCAAGGCGTCCCCGCAGACCTTGCGGCCATTCTCGTTCCAGCAGTACAGCTTCTTGCCGCTGGCGCTCTTCCCCTGTGCCGCCGCCAGCAGCGTGGGCGACAGTGCCAGCAGCACTGCGCCTGCAATCAATGCATGAGCCTTGTTCATGACGGGTCCCCGTTCGTCCCTGGTGTCTCTCTCTCGCCTAGGGGTAACGCAAGAGTCGGGCCAATCCCGTCACCAGCCTGCAACACGCCGGATTACCGCGAGGTGAGGCTCCCGTAAGCATCGCGATAGGCCAGCAGACGGCCCTGCTGTTCATTGAGGGCGCTGTCGGAGGCGGTGTAGGCCAGCAGGTCGTCGAGCGTCGCCACCCGGATCACGGGCAGCGCCTGCTCATTTGCGACACTTTCTGCCGCGGAGCGTCGCGATACGCTCGGGTCCACGGCTTCCTGCCGGTCCAGCGCGATCACGATGCCGGCCGGGATGCCGCCCGCGTCACGAATGAATGCCAGCGCCTCGCGGATCGCGGTCCCGGCGGTGATGACGTCGTCGACGATCAGCACCCGGCGCCCGTCCAGCGACGCGCCGATCAGGCTGCCGCCCTCGCCGTGCGCCTTGGCCTCCTTGCGGTTGAAGGCGATCGGCAGGTCCCGCCCGCGCCGGGCGTACTCGCAGCCCAGCGCGGTCGCCAACGGGATGCCCTTGTAGGCCGGGCCGAACAGCAGGTCGAAGTCGACGGCCTGCGCGTCGATGGCATCGGCGTAGCAGGCGGCCAGCTCGGCCATGCTGGCGCCGCTGTTGAACAGGCCCGCATTGAAGAAGTAAGGGCTGAGGCGGCCGGACTTCAGCGTGAACTCGCCGAAACGCAGGGCCTGGACGCGCAGTGCGAGCTGCAGGAAGCGGGTGCGGTGGTCTGGAGCGGTATCTGGCACGGGAATGGGGCGTCGGCAACGGGAGGGAAAAGCATAACCGAGCGCCCGCGAGGGCGTGGCGCGTGGCGGCCTGGCGAGCGGCGCCTGTCCGTCCACGAAAGATCCGCCCGGTGCAGCCCGGGGATCGCCGGTCCACCCAGGGCGCCCAGGCGTTTCGCTCGCGTCGTCCAGGGTGACAGATTAAGGTGAGCATGCTTCCGACTCGCGATTCCCGACTCCCGTGAAAATCATCAGCTTCAACGCCAACGGCATCCGCTCGGCCGCCAACAAGGGCTTCTTCGACTGGTTCCGCGCGCAGGACGCCGACATCCTGTGCGTGCAGGAAACCAAGGCGCAGGAAGACCAGCTCACCGACGCCTGTTTCCGGCCCGATGGCCATCATTGCTTCTACCGCGATGCGATCACCAAGAAGGGCTACAGCGGCGTGGCGATCCACAGCCGCCGCGAGCCCGACGAGGTGCGCACCTCGCTGGGCTGGGCTTCCTTCGACGACGAGGGCCGCTACATCGAGGCGCGCTTCGGCAACCTCAGCGTCGTGTCCTTCTACATCCCGTCGGGTTCGTCGGGCGAGCTGCGGCAGGGCTTCAAGTTCGAAGTGATGGACTGGCTGCGCCCCATCATGGACGAATGGTTGGCCAGTGGCCGCGACTACGTGCTCTGCGGCGACTGGAACATCGTGCGAAGCGCCCGTGACATCCGCAACTGGAAATCCAACCAGAAGAACTCCGGCTGCCTGCCCGCCGAGCGCAGCTGGCTCAGTGGCCAGATCGGCGAGGACGGCGGCAGCGACGGCACCGCGGGTCGCGAAGGCGGCTGGGTCGATGCCTACCGCCGCCTGCATCCCGAGGGCGAGGACTACACCTGGTGGAGCAACCGCGGCGCGGCCTACGCCAAGGACGTGGGCTGGCGGCTGGACTACCAGTTGGTCACGCCCGGCCTGGGCGAGCGCCTGGAGGCCTGCTCGATCGCGCGCGAGCCACGCTTCTCCGACCATGCCCCGTTCACCGTGGAATACGCGGAGTGAGCGGGGGCCCGGTGCCGCCCGCCAAGGCCGACCCGGTGCCGCCGGCCCGCCCCGGCTGGCGCGACGTGCTGGCCCGCCTGCGCCAGCCCAAGGTGCTGGTCATGCTGCTGCTGGGCTTCAGTTCGGGCATCCCGATCTACCTGGTCGGCAACACCCTCGGCTTCTGGATGCGGGAGAACGCGATCGAGCTGTCGACGATCGGCTTCCTGTCCTGGGTCGGCCTGGCGTATTCGCTGAAGTTCCTGTGGGCGCCGCTGGTCGACAAGGTCGACGCGCCGGTGTTCGGCCGCTGGCTGGGCCGGCGGCGCGGCTGGATGCTGCTGTCGCAGCTGGTGGTCGCCGTCGCCCTGCTGGGGATGGCTTTCGTGCAACCGCAGGAAGGCCAGCTGCGGTTCGCCGGCATGGTGCTCGACCAGTTGCTCGTGTTCGGTGCGATGGCCCTGGTGGTGGCGTTCGCCTCGGCGACCCAGGACATCGTGATCGATGCCTGGCGCATCGAGATCGCCGACAGCAACGAACAGCAGGGCCTGCTGACCTCGTCGGCCACGCTGGGCTACCGCGGCGCACTGCTGGTGACCGACGCGCTGATCCTGATCATGGCCGCGCAGGTGGGCTGGGTGGTCTCCTACGAGGTCATGGCCCTGCTGATGGGCGTGGGCGTGGTCGCGGTCCTGATCGCACGCGAGCCGGCGGCCAGCGTCCTCGCCGCCCGCACGCCGCATCCGGCCCTGTTCACGCCGCAGGGCCTGTTCGACGCCCTGGTCGGTCCCTTCGTGGCCTTCTTCCGCCAGCACGGCAGCTGGGCGCTGCTGATGCTGCTGACGATCAGCCTGTACCGGTTGCCGGACTTCGTGATGGGGCCGATGGCCAACCCGTTCTACGCGGACCTGGGCATCGACAAGGAGACCGTGGGCGCGGTCCGCGGCTCGATCGGACTGGTCGCGACCATCCTCGGCATCGCCGCCGCGGGCCTGAGCGCGGTGCGCTTCGGCTTCGTCCCGACCCTGCTCGCGGGCGCGGTGCTGGGCCCGGGCTCCAACCTCGCCTTCGCCTATCTCGCCCTGCACGGCGCCGACCCGGGCGTGTTCGCCGGTGCGATGGTGATCGACAACTTCTGCAGCGGGTACGCGGGCGTCGCGCTCATCGGCTACATGTCCAGCCTCACCCACATCGGCTACACCGCCACCCAGTACGCACTGCTCAGCTCGTTCTACGCGCTGCTGGGCAAGGTGCTCAAGGGCTTCTCCGGTGTCGCGGTGGAGCACCTGGAAACCGGCCGCAGCCTGCTCGAGGCGTACTCGCTGTTCTTCGTGGGCACGGCCGTGGTTGGCCTGCCGGCCCTGGTGTTGTGCATACTATTGACCGTCCGCCGACCGCGGACACCCGTAGGGGGCGGGTTGGAGCCATCATCGTCCGACTAGACCGCGCGAGTGCCGTATCGACGCCATGAGTGAGATCATCCTGAGAGACTTCGACGCCGTTCTCCTCGAACGCGTCAACCGGGTCGCCGAAGCCCACGGATGGAACCTGCAGACGGCCCTCGTCCAGATCCTCGAGCAGGGCCTGTTCGCCTGCGAGGGCGAGCTCTCGCGCAGCCTCAGCGATGCCGACGCGCGCGCGCTGCAGGACGCCATCGCGGCGATGGAATCGGTGCCCAGCGACCAGGGCTTCGCCCGGATCGGCCGTGTCGAGGACGAAACGCATCCTGGAAAGACCGCGCCGGACCAGTCGATCCGACAGGACATGTTCGACGGGCGTGTCGACGGGACCGGCGGGACCGACAAGCGCTGACCCGCGCCTGGGGCGTGGCGAGCGCCCGCGACGCCCGATTCATGCGGGATGGACGACGCCCAGCACGCGCGGGCCACGCGCGCCGCTGACGCTGGGCAGGTTGCCCGCGAGCCCCGCCAGCGTCTGCCGCGCCAGCCACGCGAACCCCATCGCTTCGACCAGGTCCGGATCCAGGCCATGGGCGGCCGTGGATTCCACGCGCGCGTCCGGCAGGTGGGCGGCCAGGCGCTCGAGCAAGCGCGGGTTGTGCACCCCGCCTCCGCAGGCCAGCACGCGGCGCGTCGTCGGCTGGTGGGACAGCAGCGCCTCGGCCACGGTGCGCGCGCTGAGCTCGAGCAGGGTGGCTTGCACGTCCTCCAAGCGTTCGCCGCCGCCAAGGCGTGCGTCCACCCAGTCCAGGTGGAACTGTTCGCGTCCCGTGCTCTTGGGCGGCGGCGCGGCGAACCACGCGTCGTCGAGCAGGCGCTGTAGCAGCGCCGCGTCGACCTGCCCCGACGCGGCCAGCGCGCCGCCGGCGTCGTGGGCCTGGCCGGTGTGGCGCAGGCACCAGGCGTCCATCAGGCAGTTCGCGGGACCCGTATCGAAGCCACGCACCTCGCCTGTCGTGGGCAGCAGTGTCAGGTTGGCGATGCCGCCCAGGTTGAGCACGGCCCGGTCCTCGGCATCCGAGCGCAGCAGGGCGTTGTGCAGGGCCGGCAACAAAGGGGCGCCATGGCCGCCCGCGGCCACGTCGCGGCGGCGGAAATCGGCGACGGTGGCGATCCCGGTGCGTTCGGCGATCACATGGGGGTCGCCGACCTGCCACGTGAACGGGTGGCGCCCGTCATGGGCCGCGCCCGCCGGCCGATGGCGGACCGTCTGCCCGTGCGAACCGATGGCGACGACCTCGGACGGGGCAACGCCCGCTTCCGACAGCAGGTGCATCGCGGCCTGGGCGAAGCGCTCCGCGACCTCCACGTCCAGCGTGGCGATCTCGTCGAGGGAGTCCACTCTGGCGCCCTGGCCGATCTCGACCAGGCGGCCGCGCAGCCGCTCCGGCCACGGATAGGTGAGTCCGGCATGCAGCCGGCAGGCACCATCGTCGTCGAAGCGCACCAGGGCGGCATCGATGCCGTCGGCGCTGGTGCCCGAGATCAGGCCGAGATACAGCCCGGGTGCGGGCGTGCCGCCGGAGACGTTCGGATCAGGCATGCGCGTGGATTTGGTGGAGGGCGCCGCCAGCGTAGGGCCTGCGCCGCTTCGCGACCACCCGACCGGCACCGGCCGGCCTGGTGCGCCGGCTCAGCCCTTCTTGCCCGCAGGCGTGGCCTGCGCGCTGGCGACCTGTCCGGCCTCGCCCTCGGTGCTGGCGTAGATCAGCTTCTCGACCTGCTCGATGCGGGCCAGCGCGGGACCGGTCTGCGCGCGGAACGCGGCCAGCTGCGCACCCTTGAGCGGTTCCGGCGGCGGCATCGTCACCGTCAGCGGATTGCGATGCACGCCGTTGACGCGGAACTCGTAATGCAGGTGCGGCCCCGTCGCCAGGCCCGAGGCGCCGACATAGCCGATCACCGCGCCCTGCGGCACGCGCTGGCCGACCTTGTACTTGCCGAAGCGCGACATGTGCGCATACAGCGTGGTGTTGCCGCGGCCATGGTCGAGGATGACCGTGCGGCCGTAGCCGCCCTTCCAGCCCACGAACTGCACGCGGGCATCGCCCGCCGCCATGATCTGGGTGCCGCTGCGCGCACCATAGTCGACGCCGTCGTGGCGACGCACGCGACCGAGCACCGGATGCTTGCGCGCCCGGCTGAAGCCCGACGTCACGCGCGCGAAGGGGATCGGCATGCGGATGAAGGCCTTCTTCAACGGGCGCCCGTCCGCGCTGAAGTATTCGGCGCTGCCGTCGTGTTCGAAACGGAACCCCGAATAGGTCTTGCCCCCGGTGGTGAAGGTCGCGGCCAGCACCTTGCCGCGGCCGATCCGCTCGCCTTCGCGCCAGGTCTCGTCCATCACCACGCTGAAGCGGTCGCCGCGCTGGATGTCGGTGTTGAAGTCGATGTCGTACTGGAAGATCTGGTCGGTCAGCACCGCGATGGTGGCCGGCGACAGCCCGGCCTTGCGCGCGGCGGCGTAGAGCGAACTGGTGATCTCGCCCGTGGCCACGTTGGTGCGGGTCTCCACCGGGCGCGCGATCACGTTCTCGCGCACGGTGTCGCCATCGATCGTCAACTCGACGCGGTGCAGGTCGTCCTGGTCGAAGCGGAACGCGCGCAGCGCGCCGTTGACCGGGAGGTCGAACGCGAGCTCGGTACCCGGCCGCAGGCGGCCCAGGGCGGTCTTGGCGCTGGGCTGCTCGAGGATCCGGTGCAGGGTGCTCGCCGGCACGCCCATCTCCTCGAACAACTGGCCGAGCGTCTGGCCGCTGCGGACGCTGACGATCTGCCAGCTGTCGCCCTCGACGCCCTGCTGGCTGCGCGACGCCGGCAAGGGCGGCAGCGGCAGTGCGAGGGACATCGATTGGCGGGGCGCATGCACCGGCGCGGTCACGTCCTGGCTGAAACCGGGGACGATCGCGGCGACCAGCAAGCCCATCGAAGCGAACAGGCTCGCCGTCGTCCACTGGCGACGCGACCAGCGGCCGTTGAATCCATCGGAGAGGTGTCGAGCCAGCACCGGGCGGTGCAGGGCGGCTTCGCGGAGGGCCTTGAGGCGCTTGCGCCGGTTGGAACCGGAACCCGGTACGGTCATGGAGCGATCTCCCCTGGGCGAGATGTGAAAGCGGCGTGTCGGGGGTACCATAGTCACGCGAGCAACACCCGTCAAACCCTTGATGCTGAATGGATTTTCGAATCCGCAGCCGGGTTAACAGCCCTTTAACCCTTAAGCGTGCGGGCCGTCGCATTCAGCTTCGGTCCCAGGATCCGCGGAGAGTCCACCTTGTCCATCCATGACGCCCTCGAACTGATTGGCCGCGGCGCCGATGAAATCCTCAAGCGCGACGAGCTCGAAGCCCGCCTCAAGCAGGGCCGACCGCTCCGCATCAAGGCCGGTTTCGACCCCACCGCGCCCGACCTCCACATCGGCCATACCGTGCTGCTCAACAAGATGCGGCAGTTCCAGGACCTCGGCCACCAGGTGATCTTCCTGATCGGCGACTTCACCGGGATGATCGGCGACCCGACCGGCAAGAACGCCACCCGCAAGCCGCTGACCCGCGAGGACGTCCTCGCCAATGCCCGCACCTACGCCGACCAGGTGTTCAAGGTGCTCGACCGCGAGCGGACCGAGGTGCGCTTCAACTCCGAGTGGTTCGGGGAGATGTCGGCCGCCGACATGATCCGCCTCGCCGCGCAGCACACCGTGGCGCGGATGCTCGAGCGCGACGACTTCGCCAAGCGCTACGCCGCCCAGCAGCCCATCGCCATCCATGAGTTCCTGTATCCCCTGGTGCAGGGCTACGACTCGGTCGCGCTCAAGGCCGATGTCGAGCTCGGCGGCACCGACCAGAAGTTCAACCTGCTGATGGGCCGCGGCCTGCAGGAAAGCCACGGGCAGCCGCCCCAGATCGTGCTGACCATGCCTTTGCTGGAGGGCCTCGACGGCGTCCAGAAGATGAGCAAGTCGCTCGGCAACTACATCGGCATCGACGAGCCCGCGATCGACATCGTCACCAAGACCATGAAGATCGACGATGTCCTGATGTGGCGCTGGATCGACCTGCTCAGTTTCGACATCAGTGTCGCCGAGGCGGCGAGCCTCAAGCGCGAGATCGAGGCCGGCCAGCTCAATCCACGCGATCTCAAGCTGCGCCTGGCGCGTGAACTGGCCGCCCGCTTCCATGACGCGGGCGCCGCCGAGCTGGCCGTGGCCGGCTGGAACGCCGCCGTGCGCGGCCAGGGCGATACCGCCCAGTTGCCGCTCAACGACGTCGTTGTGCCC
>JAUIJO010000219.1 GCA_030431185.1 Gammaproteobacteria bacterium
GGAGGAGGCACTCAAGGCCGCCGACTCGCGCGATGGCCTGGCCCTCAAGTTCCGCCTCTCCGAAGGCGGCGGCAGCGAACACGACCCCTACGCGGACGTCTTCAACGCCGAATCGCACTGAAGCGGCTCCCGCTCCGCCTGCCAGGGGAAAGCCACCCGCTCGGGTGGCTTTTTCATTTGCACCCTACGGGCCTCGATTCGTCATTCCAGCGGACGCTGGAATCCAGCGTCCGCCGTTGCACGCGGGCGGCCGCGCGGTGACGGATTCTGCTCGACCTGTCCGGCGGCCAAGGATCTGCTGGGCGCGCGGGTGCCAGGGGCCGCCCGCCCTCCGTCGAAAGGGTTGAGCGAAGCAATCCCGATACGTGTGGCCGGGGCGTTCGCGAGGCGATGGGTTTCGCCTTCGGCTCTACCCATCCTACGGCGCCTTTGATCTTGCCTTGGCTTCCTATCCAGCAACGCAGGACGGGTTGCGCGAAGCAAGACCCACAATGCGTCGGGGTCGGAAGCCATGGTGGGTATCGGCTTCGGCTCGACCCGCCCCACGGCGAGTCCGCAACCGCGTATTGGCCGGTAGCCAACAAGCCGTCACCCCAGCAAACGCCGGGATCCAGCCTTGGCCTTACCGGGGCCCCGGGTGCGCTTCGCTTACCCGGGCTACGCGGCGCGTTGCCGTTGCCGTTGCCGTTGGCGTTGGCGTTGGCGTTGGCGTTGGCGTTGGCGTTGGCGTTGCTTTTGGATCTTGATCTTGATCTTGATCTTGATCTTGATCTTGATCTTGATCTTGACCTTGACCTTCGCGACTTTGAGGCCGCCGAGCACCGCAGGGCGTGGCGGCCGGAGAGGCGCCCTTGTCTGAGCGAAGCGAGTTTGGGCGCCGTGCCGCCACGACCGAGGAGCACAGGGAACCGGTGCGGCGAAGCCGTACCGGCGGACGATGGAGCCAGCGGTTTTGGTTCCTTTTGACCAGACAAAAGGGACTCGCACGCGCAGCGGGCGAAAGCCGTTGACTTTGCCTTGGATTCAAATCACGCCTCGCAGGAGGGATCAAGCGAAGCAAAACCCACCTCACGTCGTGGCCGGAAGCCATGGTGGCTATCGCCTTCGGCTCGACCCACCCTACGGCCCCTGGAGTTCCACCCCATCGTAGGATGGGTAGCGCGAAGCAAAACCCATCGTTTCCCCGCACGGTGGGTATCGCCTTCGACTCGACCCACCCTGCGGCACTGCGGCAACCCAGGGCGAGCAGGCCTCGACAGGCCTGGCCCCTGCCCAGCGCAGTGCGCGGGGATGACGGCGCGGGGTTGGGACGCAGGCCACCCGGATCAGCCCAATCCCCCCATCGGGAGAAGAACCTTTTCCCCGACGCGTCGCCTCAGGCCGGCGACGGCGCGTCGGGCTGGCGCTCGGGGCGCGCGGCATCGAAGGCCGGCAAGGCCAGGCAGGCGGCCTCGATGCGCGCGATGGTCGGGAATGGCGCCATGTCGACCTTGAAGCGCCGCGCGTTGTAGACCTGCGGCACCAGGCAGCAGTCGGCCAGCCCGGGCGTGTCGCCCTCGCAGAAACGGCCGGTCGACGGGTGGTCGACCAGCATGGCCTCGATGGCCTCGAATCCTTCCTCGACCCAGTGCCTCACCCAGGCATCGCGTCCTTCCTGGCTTACCCCCATCTCGCCCTCCAGGTGTTGCAGCACGCGCAGGTTGTTCAGGGGGTGGATCTCGCAGGCCACCGCCTGCGCGAGCGCCCGTACCCGTGCGCGGTCGCGGCTTTCGGACGGCAGCAGCGGCGGGGCGGGCCATGCCTCCTCGAGGTACTCGAGGATCGCCATGGACTGGCGGAAGGTGCGGCTGCCATGGGTCAACACCGGCACGAGGCCCTGCGGGTTGGCATCGCGGAAGGCGGGCATGTGCTGTTCGCCGCCATCGCGGACCAGGTGCACCGGCTCGGTGTCGTAGGACAGGCCCTTCAGGTTCAGCCCGATGCGCACGCGGTACGCCGCACTCGAACGCCAATAGGAATACAGCTTCAATCGCTCGTTCACGGCTCCACCTCGACTCCATGCATGCGGCTACGGTCCAAGCGCGCACCTTACCGTAGACGCGCCGTAGACGCGCCGGCCGGGGGCGGAAAGGCCTGCCGCCGCCGGCGTGCGCGCGGGCCGCGCAGACTCAGGCCTGCTCGATGCGCTGCTCGATGGCCCCGAACACGCTGGCGCCGGCCTTGTCGAGCATCTCGATGCGGACCGTGTCGCCGAACTTCATGAAGGGCGTGCTGGGCTTGCCGTGCTCGAGCGTCTCGACGGTGCGCCGTTCGGCGAAGCACGAGGCGCCCAGCGACGTGTCCTCGTTGGCGACCGTGCCCGATCCGACGATGGTGCCTGCCGACAGCGGGCGCGTGCGGGCGGCGTGGGCGACCAGTTGGGCGAAGTTGAACTGCATGTCGACGCCTGCTTCCGGCGCGCCGAACCATGCCCCGTTGACGTGGGTCAGCATGGGCAGGTGGAGCTTGCTGTCCCGCCAGGCCTCGCCCAGCTCGTCGGGCGTCACGAACACCGGGCCCAGGGCCGAACGCGGCTTGGACTGCAGGAAGCCGAAGCCCTTGCCCAGTTCCGCCGGGATGAGGTTGCGCAGGCTCACGTCGTTGACCAGGCCGACGAGCTGGATGTGTCCGGCGGCATCTTCGGGCGACGTGGCCATCGGCACGTCGTCGGTGATGACCACCACTTCGGCCTCCAGGTCGATGCCGTATTCCTCGCTCGGCACCTTGACCGCGTCGCGCGGCCCGTAGAAGCCCGCGCTCACCGCCTGGTACATCAGCGGATCGGTGTAGAAGGTCTCCGGCACTTCCGCGCCGCGCGCACGGCGCACCCGCTCGACGTGGGGCAGGTAGGCGCTGCCGTCCACGAACTCGTAAGCCCGCGGCAGCGGTGCCGCCAGGGTCGCGGGGTCGAGTGCGAAGGCGCCCTCGGCCTCGCCGGCGTTGAGCGCATCGGACAGGGCGTTCAGGCGAGGCGCCAGGTTCGACCAGTCCTCGAGGGCCCGTTGCAGGGTGTCGGCGATGCCGGTCGCGCGCACCGCGCGGGCGAGGTCCCGCGAGACCACGATCAGGGTGCCGTCGCGGCCCCCTTCCTTGAGACTTCCGAGCTTCATCTGGACCAGACTCCTGCGTGCAAAGGGGTGTGTGAGGGTACGCGGCGGACGTGAACGCCCGGTCCCCGCAATGGTTTCAATTGTAACCTGTTTGTCGAAGCGACCCATCCCGGCGGTCCATCCGGAACCGGCGCAACTGTGACCGTGCGCAGCTAACCCGTCCGTACCGGTCGGTCCGGCGCAGCCATGCTGCTACGCTGCCGGGAGGGAAGACAGAAGGATCTGCCATGCTACCTCCCGGAGCCGCGCCATTGGAGGCGCTTTCCGCCGTTGCCGAGTGTTCCACTGCACTCGCGCTGACCGAAGCCGTCGACCGCCTGGTCCAGCCCATCGGCATCCGCCACTGGCTGTACGCGCGCGACCTGCCCCTGGTCAGCGACCGCCGCGAGCAGTTCACCCTCGGCGCCTATCCGGAGGCCTGGGTGTCCCGCTACCTGGAGAGCGACTACATCCGCATCGACCCGGTGGTGGCGCATTGCCACGACCATGCGGTCCCGCTCGACTGGTCGACCCTCCCGCGGATCACGCGCAACGCGATCGACCCGCGGACACGCCACGTGCGCCAGATGTTCGGCGAGGCCGCCGAGTTCGGCCTGGGCAGCGGCCTGAGCATTCCCCTGCATGGCCCCGGCGCCCAGTGGGGCCTGATGTCCTTCACCGGCGAGGCCGGGCTCGCGGCCGAACTGTCGATGCGGATCCCCGAGCTGCACCTGCTCGCGCATTTCGTGCACGAGGCCGCCCGTCGCCTCGGCCCCGAGCACCGTGCATCGCAGCGTCCCTGGAACGTGCCCCGGCTGACCAGGCGCGAGCGAGAATCCCTGTACTGGGCGTCGGCGGGGAAGACCAGTTGGGAGATCGGCCAGCTGCTGGGCATCAGCGAACGCACGGTGATCTTCCACGTCCACAACGCCAGCCAGAAACTGGGCGTTTCCGGCCGCCAGGCGGCGGTGGCGCGAGCGGTGTCGATGGGCCTGATCGGCAGCCACTGAGGCCCCGGCCCCCGCCTACCTGTCGAAACTGCCAGCTGCAGCGGCCGGCAGTATCGGTTTCCCTATGCATCCCGTTGGACATGGAGTGTGCCGGGATGACCTCGTTCACCATCGCCCGGGCCGGCGATCCGCACCTGCCGCCCGCGCTGTTCGACAGCATGTTGCGCCTGCGCGCGGAAGTGTTCGGCCAGCGGCTGGGCTGGTCGGTGCGGGTGGAGGTCGGTCGCGAGCACGACCGCTTCGACCTGCTCGGGCCCGACTACGTGATCGCCCACGAGGGGCAGCGGGCCATCGGCTGTTGCCGGCTGCTGCCCAGCCTGGGACCGAACATGCTGGGCGACGTGTTCCCGGCGCTAGCGGCGCCGTCCGGCGTGCCCCGGGGCAGCCGCATCATCGAGGTCAGCCGCTTCGCGGTCACCACCGCGCGCGAGCCGGACGACGACGCATGCGGCCATCGCTTCGGCGACATCCCCGCACGACTGGTCGCGGAGGTGCTGTGCTTCTCCGCGCGGCAGGGGATGGACTGC
>JAUIJO010000220.1 GCA_030431185.1 Gammaproteobacteria bacterium
CGGCGAAGCGGGTGAGCACCGGGTGCTCGACGCGGCATTCGGGGCACCAGCTGCCCCAGACGTTGAGCAGGTAGGGCGCGCCCTTGAGCGCTTCCGACGACATCAGCCGCCCGTGTTCGTGGAGGACCGGCAGCTCGAAACTCGGCGCCGGCTTGCCGATCAGCGGCGATGGCAGGGCCTCGCGGTTGGGCCTGCTGCTGAGCCAGATGCCGGCGGCGAGCAGGACGCCCAGCGCGGCGACGACCGCCAGGGGCAGCCAGCGCATCGCCGAGCGGGTGGGGCGCGGGGTGTCGGTCATGCGGTGTTCTCCTGCTGCCGTGCGGAGGGAACGATGCGGAAGCGTCGGTCGCAGGCGGTCACCACGCCGCCCAGCATCATCAGCAGGGCGCCCGCCCAGACCCATCGGACGAAGGGTTTGACGTGCACGCGCAGCGCCCAGCTGCCGCCGCCGAGCGGTTCGCCCAGCGCCACGTACAGGTCGCGGGTGATGCCGCGATCGATCGCCGACTCGGTCATGACCTGGCCGCCGCTCGCATAGGCGCGCTTTTCCGGATGCAGGACCGCCAGGCGGCGCGCGTCGGCGCCGGTCCCGTCGAACACGGTGACGCGGCCGCGATCGGCTTCGTAGTTGGGGCCCTGGCGATGCTCGACTTCATCGAGGCGGAAGCGATGGCCGGCGAGCTCGACGGACTCGCCGGGCGATACCGCGACCTCGCGCTGCACGCTGAGTCCCTCGGTCAGCAGCGCACCGACCAGGAACACGGCGATCCCGCAATGCGCCAACGCCATGCCCAGCATTTCCGGGGTCATCCGGCCGCTGGCCTTCAGCCGCGTCCAGACGAAACGAAGCGTGCCCAGGGCGACCCATGCCGCGCCGCCGACGCCGAATGCGACCTTCCAGGCGCCCTGCGGCGCCCAGAAGAACGCGACCACGCCCAGCACCACCGCCAGGCCCAGCCAGGGCGCGAGCATCGCCAGCGGCCGGCTCGGCTGCTCGCGCTGCCAGCGGGTCAGTGGACCCAGCGGCAGCAGCAGCACCAGCGGCGCCATCAGCACGATGAACATCAGGGCGAAATAAGGCGGTCCGACCGAGATCTTGCCCAGTTGCAGCGCGTCGGCGAGCAGCGGGTACAGCGTGCCGATCAGCACCATCGCGCAGGCGGTGGTCAGCAGCAGGTTGTTGATCAGCAGGAGGGTTTCGCGCGAGCTCGCCGCGAACGGCTTGCCGTCGAGCGCGCGCGCGTCGCCGCCGGTGGCGGGCGCGCGCAGTGCGTACAGCAGCAGCGATCCGCCGATGACCAGGCCCAGGAACACCAGGATGAAGACGCCGCGCGCCGGATCGGCGGCGAAGGAATGGACGCTGGTCAGCACGCCCGAGCGGACCAGGAAGGCGCCGAGCAGCGACAAGGAGAAGGTCGCGATGGCCAGCAGCAGGGTCCAGCTGCGGAAACTGCCGCGCTTCTCGGTGACGGCCTGCGAATGGATCAGCGCCGCGCCGGCCAGCCAGGGCATGAAGCTCGCGTTCTCGACCGGATCCCAGAACCACCAGCCGCCCCAGCCCAGCTCGTAGTAGGCCCACCAGCTGCCCAGCGCGATGCCCAGGGTCAGGAAGGCCCAGGCGATGTTGGTCCACGGTCGCGTCCACCGCAGCCAGCGCGCATCCACGCGACCGTCGATCAATGCCGCGATCGAGAACGCGAACGAGACCGCGAAGCCCACGTAACCCATGTACAGCATGGGCGGGTGGATGATCATGCCGGGGTCCTGCAGCAGCGGATTCAGGTCCCGGCCTTCCGGCACGGCCGGCAGCAGACGCTCGAACGGGTTGCTGGTGAAGATGAGGAAGGCGAGGAAGCCCATCGCGACGATGCCCAGCACCCCCAGCACCCGTGCGATGACGGTGTCGGGAAGCTGCCTGGAAAACAGCGCGACGGCGGCCGTCCAGATCGCGATCACCAGCACCCAGAGCAGCAACGAGCCTTCGTGCGAGCCCCAGACCGCGGTGTAGCGGTAGACCATCGGCAGCAGGCTGTTGCTGTGCTGGGCGACGTAGGCGACCGAGAAATCCTGCACCACGAAGGCATGGGTCAGGATCGCGTAGGCGATGCCCACCAGGGCCAGCTGCGCGTAGGCCGCCGGGCGGGCGACGGCCATCCACGGGGCGATGCCTCGCTGCGCACCGGCCAGCGGCAACACCGCCTGGAGGACGGACACCAGCAGGGCGAGCACCAGGGCGACCTGGCCGAGTTCGGGCAGCACCTAGCGCGCCCCTTCCGGCGCGGCGGGCGCCGCGTCGACGGCGTGCTTCTGGTGCGCCTCGCCCATCTTGTCGGCGACTTCCCGGGGCATGTAGTTCTCGTCGTGCTTGGCGAGGATCTCCTCGGCGACGAAGCGGCCATCGTGCATGCGCCCGGTGGCGACCACGGCCTGGTTCTCGCGGAACAGGTCGGGGAGGATGCCCGAATAGCTCACCGGCATCTCGGCATCGCCATCGGTGACGCGGAACGTGGCTTCGAGCGAGCCCTCCGCGCGGTGGAACGAGCCCTTGGCGACCATGCCGCCCAGGCGGAAACGGGTCTCGCCGGCGGCGACCTGCTCGCCGGCCTCCCCGCTGATGACCTCGCGGGGGGTGTAGAGGTAAGCCATGTTGCGCTGCAGGGCCATCGCCACGAGGGCGGCGGCGATGCCGGCGGCGGCGACCAGGGCGACCACCCAGAGCAGGCGGCGGCGACGGATGGGATTCATTCGGCGGTACTCATCGGGTCAGTTTCTTCGAGGCGTCGTCGCCCGCGGCGCGCCGGGCGGGCGCGGTGGCGCGCGATCGGGCGCGGCGGAGCGCCTGCCGCACCTGCAGGCGGGGCGACAGGTAATCCCAGGCCAGGACGACCGCGAACACCGCGTAGGCGGCCAGCACGTATCCGGTGGCGCTCATCGGCCTGCCTCCACGGGTGCGTCCGCGCGCGCGCCGGGCGCCATGGCGGCCTGTGCGACCCAGGCCTTGCCGGTCTCGCGACGCAGGTTGTCGGCGCGCGCGCGGGCCAGCAGGGACCCCAGGAACCACAGCTTGGTGCCCAGGATCATCCACACCAATGGCCACATCATGCTGGCGTCCATGCTGGACTCGCCGAACAGGCGGATGGTCTGGCCCTGGTGCAGGGAATTCCACCACACCACCGAATAGCGGATCACCGGCAGCAGCACCACGCCGACGATCGCCAGCAGGCCGGCGGCACGGGCCGCGGCGCGGCGGTCGTCGATGGCGTGGTACAGGCCGATCACGCCGAGGTACATGAACAGGAGGACCAGTTCCGTGGTCAGGCGGGGGTCCCACTCCCACCAGGTGCCCCACGTCGGCTTGCCCCAGATCGAGCCGGTCGCCAGGGTGATGAAGGTGAACGCGGCGCCGATCGGCGCGCAGGCCATCGCCAGGATCTCGCACAGCTTGATGCGCCAGACCAGGGCGATAGAGGCGTAGAACGCCATCGCGGCGAACACCGCCAGGCTCATCCAGGCGCTGGGCACATGGATGTAGAGGATGCGGAAACTGTCGCCCTGGAGGTAGTCGGCGGGCACCCGGAACAGGGCGCCATACAGCCCGATGGCCATCAGCAGCAGGCCGATGCCGTGGCCCCAGGGGGCCCAACGCGCCGCGAACCGGTCGAAATAGGGCGGCGAGCCGAGTTTGTGGAACCACAGGACGATTGGATTCATGCGCTCTTCAAACCTGCCGCGCCGGCATCGGCCGGGCGGCGCGTGGGGTCGGCATCGGCGTCGACGGGCTCAGTTGAGTGCGATCCGGATCGCGGCCGCCGCCGCGAGCGGCGCCAGCAATGCCGACAGCACCAGTCCGGCTCCCATCATCAGCAATGCGCCGGCGTACTCCATTCCCTGGGCCGAGGCGGCGACGCTGCCCGCGCCGAACACCAGGACGGGGACATACAGGGGCAGCGCCAGCAAGGCCACCAGTATACCGGAGCGCCTCATGCCGACGGTGAGCGCAGCCACAACCGCGCCCACCAGGCTGAGCAGGGGAGTGCCCAGCGCGAGCGAGGCCATCAGCACCGGCAACTGGGCGTGGGGCAGGCGCAGCATCTCGCCCAGCAACGGGGCCGCGAGCAGCAGGGGCAGGGCGGTCGTGGCCCAGTGCATGAACGTCCGCACCGCCACCAGCCAGGCCAGCGGCACGGGCGCCAGCATCCACTGTTCCAGGGAGCCGTCCTCCGCATCGCCGCGGAACAGGCTGTCCAGCGACAGCAGTCCGGCCAGCAGCACCGCCAGCCACAGCACGGCCGGGGCCACGGTGGCCAGGGTGTTGGGCTCGTTGCCGAGCGCCAGTGCGAACAGCACCACCACCAGCAGGGCGAACAGGGCCGGTTGCAAGGCGTCGCCACGGCGGCGCCAGACCAGGCGCAGGTCGCGCAGCATCAGCGCGCGGGCGGTACCGGCCAGGCTGGGCGTGGTGGCGGTCATCCCGCCTTCTCCAGCGCCAGCAGGCGGGTCCGCACGGGGGGCGCGGCATACGCACCGTGGGTGGTGACCAGCGAGGCGCCGCCGTCGTCCAGGTGCGCGCGGACCATGCGGTTGACCAGTTCGATGCCTTCGAGGTCCAGGTTGGCG
>JAUIJO010000007.1 GCA_030431185.1 Gammaproteobacteria bacterium
TCCGCATCCGCCACACCCGCGAGAACCTCGACCGCCTGAACGACCTGCGCGAGGAAGTCGGCAAGCAGCTCGAACACCTCAACCGCCAGGCGCGCCAGGCCGAGCAGTACCAGGCATTGCAGGCCGAGCGCCGGACCCGGGACGCCGAGTGGAAGGCGCTCGAGCACCGGGCGCTCGACCAGAAGCTGCAGGGCCAGCGCGAGAAGCTCGCCCAGCAGGAAACCCGCCTGCAGCAGCTGATCGCCGAACAGCGCGAGGCCGAACGCGAGCTCGAGACCGGGCGCGTGAACCGGGAAGAGGCCGCCGAGGCCCTCGGCAAGGCGCAGGCGGCCAGCTACGAGGTCAGCGGTGCACTGGCGCGGATCGAACAGCAGATCCAGCACCAGAAGGAAATGTCCACGCGCCTGCAGCGTGCGCGCGACGAAGCGCAGGCCGCGCTGAGCGAGATCGCGCAGCATATCGGCAACGACCAGTCGCAGCTCGACGTGCTGCAGGCCTCGGTCGCCGAGGCCGAGCCCCGGCTGGAGCACCTGCGCGAAGAGGACGCCGCCCGCCAGGACGCCCTGCGCGACGCCGAGGCAAGGCTCTCCGACTGGCAGCAGCGCTGGGAGAACCACAGCCGCGCGCAGTCCGAATCCGTGCGTGCGGCCGATGTCGAGCGCACCCGCATCGAACACCTGGACCGCCAGGCGCTGGACGCCGAGCGGCGCCGCGAGGCACTCGCCAACGAGCGCAGGGGACTCGACCTGGACGCGCTGTCGGAAGCGTTCTCGGGGATCGAGGAACGGCACGAAACGCAAAAACTGTCGCTCGACACCCTCACCGAGGCACTCGAGGCGAAGAAGGCGTCGCTGGGCGAGCTGCAGGAACAGCAGCGCGGCACGCAGTCCGAACTGGCCGAGGCCCGCAAGCAGGCCCAGGCCGCGCGTGGCCGGCTGTCCTCGCTTGAAACCCTGCAGCATGCGGCGCTGGGCCAGGAGCAGGGCGCGGCGCTGGACTGGCTCAAGGCCCGCGGCCTGGATTCCGCCGCGCGCGTGGGCGAATCGCTACAGGTCGACAGCGGCTGGGAGAACGCCGTCGAAGGCGCGCTCGGCCAATTGATCGAAGGCGTGCTGGTCGAGTCGCCCGAGGCCCTGGTCGATGCGATCGGCGAGCTCGGCGACGACCGCCTGGCCCTGGTCGATCCCGCCGCCGGCGACGTCGCCTGCGCCCCGACCTCCCTGGCCGCCCGGGTCAAGGGGCCGCTGGCGATCCGTCGCCTGCTCGCACCGCTGCATGCCGCCGAGGACCTCGCGGCGGCGCGCGCGCTGTTGCCTGGCCTGGGCGAAGGCGAGTCGATCATCACCCGCGAAGGCGAACGCCTCGGCGCCGGCTGGCTGCGCGTGCTGCGCTCCGGCGCCGCGCGGCAGGGCGCCCTGCTGCGTGAGCGCGAGATCCAGTCGCTGCGCAGCGACATCGAGGCCCTGCAGGCCCGCGAGCAGGAACTCGAATCGCTGCAGGTGCAGTTGCGCGACCGCGCGCTGGCCGCCGAGCAGCAGCGCGAGGACGCGCAGCGCACCCTCTACATGGCCCATCGCAGCGTCTCCGAGCTCGCCGGCCAGTTGCAGAGCCAGCAGGGTCGCCTGGATTCCGCGCGCGGCCGCATCGAGAAGATCGACGCCGAGCTCGCCCAGCTCGCCGAGACCAGCGAGGCCAGCCGCGAGCAGTCGCGCGAAGCGCGCATGCGGCAGGAAGAGGCGGTCATGAAGATGAGCGAGCTGGAGGATGTCCGCCAGCAGCTCGACGCCGAACGCAACCGCCTGGGCGAGGCCCGCGACCAGGCGCGCATGCTCGCGCGCGAATCGCGCGATGCCGCGCACGCCCTGGCGCTGACCCTGGAAGCCCAGCGCACCCAGATCGCCAGCCTGACCCAGGCGCTGGACCGCATGGGCGGGCAGCGCGGCCAGCTCGACAGCCGCCTGGAGGAGCTGACCAGCCAACTGATGGATGGCGACTCCCCGGTCGACACACTGGAGGCCCAGCGCCAGGTCGCGCTGGAACAACGCGTGTCCGCCGAGCAGGCGCTGACCCAGGCGCGTACGCGCGTGGACGGCATCGATGCCGACCTGCGCCGCTTCGAGCAGGTACGCCAGCAGCGCGACGAACAGGCCCTGCAACAGCGCGAGGCGATCGGCCAGCGGCGCCTCGACCAGCAGGCCCTGGTGCTGAAGGCCGAGCAACTGGTGGAAGCGATCGTCGAGGAGGGCTTCGTCCTCGAGGACGTCGTCAACACCCTGCCCGACGACGCCGACGCCCAGGCCTGGGGGGCGGCGGTGACCGCCATCGACGCGCGCCTGCGTCGCCTGGAGCCGGTCAACCTGGCCGCGATCGCCGAGCATGCCGAGGCCGCGCAGCGCAAGGAGTACCTGGACGCCCAGGACGTCGACCTGACCAGTGCGCTGGATACGCTGGAAGAAGCGATCCGCAAGATCGACCGCGAGACGCGCGGCCGCTTCAAGGACACCTTCGACCGCGTCAACAGCGGCGTGCAGGAGTTGTATCCGCGCCTCTTCGGCGGCGGGCACGCCTACCTGGAGCTGACCGGCGAGGACCTGCTCGACACCGGCGTGGCGATCATGGCCCGGCCCCCGGGCAAGCGCGTGTCCAACATCTCGCTGCTGTCGGGCGGAGAGAAGGCCATGACCGCCGTCGCGCTGGTGTTCGCGATCTTCCGCCTGAACCCCGCGCCGTTCTGCCTGCTCGACGAGGTCGACGCGCCGCTCGACGAGGCCAACGTCGGGCGCCTCGCGGCGATGGTCAGCGAAATGAGCGAGCAGGTACAGTTCCTGTTCGTGACCCACAACAAGGCCACCATGGAAGCGGCGATGCAGCTGTCGGGCGTCACCATGCGCGAGCCCGGCGTCAGCCGGCTGGTATCGGTCGACCTGGCCGAGGCCGCGCGCCTGGTCGGAGCGGCCTGAACGGGATGGCCGCCCAGGTGCTGCCGGGAACGCGTCCCGCCGTTATGATCATCCGCTGCGTCCACGCAAGGAGCCCATCCGATGTCTGAAGTCTGGCTGTTGCGCGTCGGCATCCTCGTCGCCGGCCTGCTGCTGGTCGCCGCGATCTATTTCTTCGGTCGTCCCAGCAAGCCCGGCCAGGGCACGCGCAAGCCGCGCGAGTCGCGGGGCGACGCCCGCCGCGAGCCGACCTTCAGCGAGCGGATGGAAGCGGCCGAGGCGGTCACCGACGGCGCCGCCGCGCCCCTCCCGCAGGCCGACATGTTCGGCGAGGACGCCCCGGGCGCCCCCGCCACCGCGGAAGCCGGGCGGCGGGTGAGCGAAGAGTTCGACAAGATCGTCACCCTGTACCTGGCCGCGCGGGCCGGCGAGAAGCTGCATGGCCCCGACATCGTGGTCGCCGCCGAGAAGGCCGGCCTGGTCTATGGCTACATGAGCGTGTTCCATCGCCTCGACGAACACCATCCCGAACGTGGCCCGGTGTTCAGCGTCGCCAACATCATGAAGCCCGGCAGCTTCGACATGAGCGACATCCAGTCGCTGGAAACGCCGGCGATCGCCTTCTTCCTGACCCTGCCCGCGCCCGTGCCGGCGCTCGATGCCTGGGAGGCGATGCTGCCGACCGCGCAACGCATGGCCGAACTGCTCGACGGCGTCGTGCTCGACGAGCAGCGCAACGCCCTGGGCCGCCAGCGCGTGGCGCACATCCGCGACGAGCTGCGGGCCTACGACCGCCAGCGCGAAGCGCCGCCACTGAGCAAGCCCGGCCGCTGGTGAGCCCATCGCCGGCCGCCGGCCGGGGCTGCCCGCCAGCGGCGGAACGGGCCGAAACGACACGGAATCCGCCATGAGCACCGATCCCGCCGCGCGCATCGCCGAGCTGTGCCGACAGCTGAACGATGCCAACTACCGCTACCACGTCCTGGACGACCCGGCGATCCCCGACGCCGAGTACGACCGTTTGCTCCGCGAACTGGACGAACTGGAGGCGGCGCATCCCGACCTCGCCAGCCCCGACTCGCCCACGCAGCGGGTGGGGGCGGCACCGTCGGGCGCCTTCGACGAGGTGCGGCACGCCATTCCCATGCTGTCGCTGGGCAATGCCTTCAGCGAGGAGGAGGTGCGCGATTTCGTCCGTCGCATCGACGAGCGCATCGGTCGCGAATCGCCGGTGTTCTCGGTCGAACCCAAGCTCGACGGGCTGGCCATCAGCCTGCGCTACGAGGACGGCCGCTTCGTGCAGGGGGCGACCCGCGGCGACGGCGCCACCGGCGAGGACGTCACCGCGAACCTGCGCACGATCAAGGCGATCCCCCTGTCCCTGCGTGGCGAGGGCTGGCCGGCGGTGCTCGAGGTCCGCGGCGAGGTCTACATGCCGCTGGAGGCGTTCAAGGCCTACAACGCGCAGGCGCTCGCGGATGCCGGCAAGGGCGGGGGCGACAAGGTGCTGGCCAACCCGCGCAACGGCGCGGCCGGCTCGCTGCGGCAACTCGATCCCCGCGTGACCGCCCGCCGACCGCTCGCGTTCTTTGCCTATGGCATCGGTGCCGTTGACGGGGGCGAACTGCCCGACACCCACTCGGCGACGCTGGCGCGACTGCGCGACTGGGGGTTCCCGGTCAGCAGCCAGAGCGAGGTCGTCGAAGGCGCGGAGGGCCTGCTCGACTACTACGGTCGCATGGGCGAGGCGCGGAGCGCGTTGCCCTTCGACATCGATGGCGTGGTCTACAAGCTCGACGACTACGCCGGGCAACGCGAGATGGGCTTCGTCTCGCGCGCGCCGCGCTGGGCCATCGCGCACAAGTTCCCGGCGCAGGAGCAGTCGACGCTGCTGGAGGACATCGACATCCAGATCGGTCGCACGGGCGCGGCCACGCCGGTCGCGCGCCTGCAACCGGTGCAGGTGGCGGGCGTGGTGGTCACCAATGCGACCCTGCACAACGCGGACCAGATCGCGCGCCTCGACGTGCGTATCGGCGACACCGTGATCGTGCGCCGGGCCGGCGACGTGATTCCGGAAGTCGTGCGCGTCGTGCCCGACCAGCGCGCACCCGATGCCGCGCCCTGGTCCATGCCCGCGACATGCCCGGTCTGCGGCTCCGAGCTCGTGCGCGACGAAGGCGGCGTGGCCTGGCGCTGTTCCGGCGGCCTGGCCTGCGCGGCCCAGCGCAAGGAGGCCGTGCGTCACTTCGCCTCGCGTCGGGCGATGGACATCGAAGGCCTGGGCGAGCGCTACATCGAAGACCTCACCGAACTGGGGTACCTCGACAGCGTCGCCGACCTGTACAAGCTCGCGCTCGAGGACCTGCTCGAGATGAAGCGGCGCGCCGACGAACGCGACGGCACCACGCCGGAGACCGTGAAGGGCGGCAAGGTCGCGACCCGGTGGGCGGAGAACCTGGTCGAGGCGATCGATGCCAGCCGCCGCACGACGCTCGAGCGCTTCCTGTTCGCGCTGGGCATCGAGCACGTGGGCGAGAGCACCGCCAAGGCCCTGGCGGCATGGTTCGGCGACCTGCAGCGGGTCCGTCGCCTGCCGTGGCCGCTGTTCAAGCGCGTCCCCGACATTGGCGGCGAAGTGGCGCGGAGCATCGGCCACTTCTTCGACCAGCCGGGCAACCAGCAGGTGATCGACGAACTGCTCGAGCGCGGCGTCGCGATCACCGACACCCACGCCCCGAACCCGCGGCTGCGCGAGGGCCTGGCCCTCGCGAACCTGCTCGTCGACCTCGAGATCCCGAGGCTCACGCCGCTTCGCGCGGGACAGTTGGCGACGGCGTTCGGCGATGCCGCGTCGGTCCTGGACGCGGCCGAACATGCCTATGTGACCGCGGGCCTGCCGGTGGAGACCGCGCGGGCGCTGGCGGCGTGGTTGTCCGACGACGCCCACGCACGCTTGCTGGCCGCGACCGGCGAAGCCGCCGCCACGCTGCTCGAGCGCCTGCCCGCGGACGATGGCGTCGATGCCGGCCCCCTCGACGGACAGACGGTGGTGCTGACCGGCACGCTGTCCGCGCTGACCCGCGACGAAGCCAAGGCCCGGCTCGAAGCGCTCGGGGCGAAGGCTGCCGGCAGCGTGTCGAAGAAGACGTCGTTCGTCGTGGCCGGCGAGGCGGCCGGGTCCAAACTGGCCAAGGCCGAGCAACTGGGCGTCGAGGTCTGGGACGAGGCAAGGCTGTTGGACTTCCTGGCCGGACACGGCCAGGGCGTGGCGCCGTGACGCCGGACTGGCGTCCAAGCGCGGGCTTCGACGTGCTGCGCCTGCGCGCGCGCCTCAACGCCCGGATCCGCGCGTTCTTCGCCGAACGCGCCGTCACCGAAGTCGAGACCCCGGTGATGTCGATGGCGGGCAACACCGATCCCAACATCGAGTCCTTCCCGCTGGCGTTCAGCGGACGCACCGACGGCGCGCCCCGCACGCGATGGTTGCGCACCTCGCCCGAGTTTCCGCTCAAGCGCCTGCTCGCCGCCGGTTTCGGCGATTGCTACGAACTGGGGCGGGTGTTCCGCGATGGCGAGGCCGGCGGACGCCACAACCCCGAGTTCACCATGCTCGAATGGTACCGGCTGGGCTGGGACCACCGGCGCCTGGTGGGGGAGGCCGCGGCCCTGGTCCAGGCGGCGCTGGCCCTGGTCGACCGCACGGCCACCCTGGTGGAGGTGGACTATCACGCGCTGTACCGGCGGGAACTGGACATCGATCCTGCCCGGACCGACGACGCCGGCTTGAGGGCCGCGCTCGGCGACATCGACATCGACCCGCGGGGCCTGGGTCGCGACGACTGGCTGGACCTGTTGATGACGCATCGCCTGCAACCCCGGTTCCCGCGCGACCAGTTGCTCGCGGTGATCGATTACCCGGCCAGCCAGAGCGCCCTGGCGCGGATCCGGACGGCCGACGGCAATGCGGGCGTGCCGGTCGCCGAGCGTTTCGAGTTGTACCTGGGGCCACTCGAACTGGCGAACGGTTACCACGAACTGGCCGATGCCCGCGAGCAGGGCACGCGCTTCCTGAACGACCACGCGCTGCGGCGGGCGCGCGGCATCGGAGCACCGCCGACCGATACCCGGTTGCTGGACGCGCTCGACGCCGGACTGCCCGATTGCGCGGGCGTGGCCCTGGGAATCGACCGGCTGTTGATGGCGATGCTGGGGAGCGAGCGCATCGCCGACGTGCTTGCCTTCGATTTTTCACGTGCCTGAACATTCCGGTCGCCATATTGGCGACGCGTGATCCGGGAAATCACCGTCGGCACGCGATAAGCTCGACCGGGTAAACGACGTTCGGACGTATCGCGCCTGTCCGGGGCAGGTGTCGAGGAGGGAGTGCATGGCGAAGCTGTTCAAGTGCGTGGTGGTCGCGGCGATGCTGGCGTGCACCGGCTGTGCGCTGGATCCGGGCATTTTTGGTGGCGGCCCCGCGTATCCCGTCCCCGGGCCGCCGGTAGGAGGCTATCCCGTGCCGGACAGTGGCTACGGCATTCCGTTCCGCTGCGAGTCCGAGGACGACCGGACGCGGCGCTGCCCGGCCGATACGCAGGGTGGCGTGCGGATGACGCGACAGTTGTCGAACACCCCCTGCATCCGCGGCCGGACCTGGGATGCCGATCGCAACGGCGTCTGGGTGACCGCGGGCTGCCGGGCCGAGTTCGTTTCCGGCCAGGGCAACGCCGGCGGGTACCCCGTCGCCGGGGGTGGCCTGGTGCGCTGCGAGTCCGACGACATGCGCACCCGCCGCTGCGCCGCCGATACCCGTGGCGGGGTGCGCCTGGTCCGCCAGTTGTCGTCCACGTCCTGCATCCAGGGACGCACCTGGGGATACGACGCGCAGCAGGTATGGGTCACCGCCGGCTGCCGGGGCGAGTTCGCGATGGGGCGCGCGGGCGGCCCGCGGCCCAACCCGGGGCCCGGACCCGCGCAGATCGTCCGTTGCGAATCCGAGGACGGCCGCCAGCATCGCTGCAACGTCGCCATCCGTCGCCAGGCCACCCTGGTCCGCCAGTTGTCCAACTCCCCGTGCATCCGCGGCAGCAGCTGGGGCTGGGACCCGAACGGCATCTGGGTGGGCAGCGGTTGCCGCGCGGAGTTCAGCATCCGCTGAACCGGCCCGAGGGGCGGGCGGGTACACTGCGCGGATGACGCAGGATATCGATTTCGACCGTTACGACCGCATCCGTCCGATCCGCTGGACCGGCGATGCCCTGGAGCTCCTGGACCAGCGCAAACTGCCGTTCGAGGTCGACTACGTCCGCTGCACCGACAGCGACGCGGTCGCCGCCGCGATCCACGCGTTGACCGTGCGTGGCGCGCCGGCGATCGGCATCTCGGCCGCCTGGGGCGTGGTGCTGGCCACGCGCGACGTGCAGGCCGACAGCGGCGCGGAAGCACTGCCGCTGCTGGAACCGGCGATGCAGCGCCTCAACGCGGCGCGTCCGACCGCGGTCAACTTGGCCTGGGCGCTGGCGCGGATGCGACGCGTGCTGGCCGTCGCGGGTGCGGACTGGCGCGAGGTGCTGGCGCGCGAAGCACAGGCGATCTCCGACGAGGACCTGGCCGCCAACCGCCACATGGGCGCGCTGGGCGCGGCGCTGATCGCGCCCGGCAGCGGCGTCATGACCCACTGCAACACCGGCTCGCTTGCGACCGCCGGCTTCGGGACCGCGCTGGGGGTGATCCGCGCCGGCGTGGCGCAGGGACGCATCGGCAAGGTGTACGCCGGCGAGACCCGACCCTGGCTGCAGGGCGCGCGGTTGACCTCCTGGGAGCTGCAGCAGGACGGCATCGCGCCGACCCTGGTCGCGGACGCGGCCGCCGCCCACCTGATGAAGACCGGCGCCGTGCAGTGGGTCGTAGTCGGCGCCGACCGCATCTGCGCCAACGGCGACACCGCCAACAAGATCGGCACCTACCAGCTCGCCATCTCGGCCCGCCACCATGGCGCCCGATTCATGGTCGTGGCGCCTTCCTCCACCGTCGACATGGACACGCCCACCGGCGACTCGATCGAGATCGAAGAGCGCGACCCGGGGGAGATGTTCGCCATCGGCGGGGTGCGTACCGCGGCGCTGGACATCGTGGCCTGGAACCCCGTCTTCGACGTCACGCCGCATGGATTGATCGACGCGATCGTCACCGAGAAGGGCGTCATCGAGCGTCCCGACGCCGACGCGATGCGGGCCGCATTCGGCGGCTGAGGCCGCCGCGGGCGGCGCTTCCGTCGCGCCGTCCCGGAGGCCCAGCGCAAGTGCTTGTTTTTGCGTTGGAAACGCGAGGCCCCGGGGGCGGGTCCGGGGGCCTGTTCGTGGTATGATTTCACGTCTTTTTCATGCGCTCTCCAGCGCCCGTGCCGGTCCCCGTCGCCTCATCGCGCCGGGCATGCCCGGAACGGTCGGGGGAGGGGCCTGATCCACCGCCCAAAACGGAAACCCGATGGCCGAACTCGCCAAGGAAATCATCCCGGTAAACCTCGAAGACGAGATGCGTCGCAGCTACCTGGATTACGCCATGAGCGTGATCGTGGGACGCGCGCTTCCCGACGCCCGGGACGGACTCAAGCCGGTCCATCGTCGCGTGCTGTTCGCGATGAACGAACTCGGCGCCCACAGCAACAAGCCGTACTACAAGTCGGCGCGCGTGGTCGGCGACGTCATCGGCAAGTACCACCCGCATGGCGACTCGGCGGTGTACGACACCCTGGTCCGCATGGCGCAGCCGTTCTCGCTGCGCTACATGCTGATCGACGGGCAGGGCAACTTCGGTTCGATCGACGGCGACAGCGCCGCGGCGATGCGCTACACCGAAGCGCGCCTGTCGCGCCTCAGCCACGAGCTCATGGCCGACATCGACAAGGAAACCGTCGACTTCCAGCCCAACTACGACGAGAAGGAACTCGAACCGACCGTGATGCCGACGCGGGTGCCCAACCTGCTGGTCAACGGCTCGTCAGGCATCGCCGTCGGCATGGCGACGAACATCCCGCCGCACAACCTGTCGGAAGTGGTCGACGCGACCATCGCCCTGATCGACCAGCCCGACATCGACGTCGACGGCCTGATGGAATACATCCCGGGCCCGGATTTCCCGACCGCGGGCATCATCAACGGCACCTCGGGCATCATCAACGCCTACCGGACCGGTCGTGGACGGGTGCGCATGCGCGCGCGCGCCGAGGTCGAGGTCAACGACTCGACCGGCCGCGAGGCCATCGTCGTCACCGAGATCCCCTACCAGGTCAACAAGGCGCGCCTGATCGAGAAGATCGCCGAGCTGGTCAAGGAGAAGCGCCTGGAAGGCATCTCCGAGCTGCGCGACGAGTCCGACAAGGACGGCATGCGCATCTTCATCGAGATCAAGCGCGGCGACTCCGCCGAGGTCGTGCTCAACAACCTGTACCAGCAGACCCAGATGGAGTCGGTGTTCGGCATCAACATGGTGGCGATCGTCGACGGCCGCCCGCAGTTGCTGAACCTCAGGGACCTGCTCGAGATCTTCGTGCGCCACCGCCGCGAGGTGGTGACCCGTCGCACCATCTTCGAGCTGCGCAAGGCGCGCCAGCGCGCCCATATCCTCGAAGGCCTGACCGTCGCGCTCGCCAACATCGACGAGATGATCGAGCTGATCAAGACCTCCGCCAACCCGAACGAGGCGCGCGAGCGCATGCTCGCCCGCACCTGGGAGCCGGGGCTGGTCGGCACGCTGCTCGAGGCCGCGGGCGCCGAGGCCTCGCGGCCGGAAGACCTGCCGCGCGGCGTGGGCCTGGTCGACGGTCGCTACCAGCTGACCGAGAACCAGGCGCAGCAGATCCTGGAGATGCGCCTGCATCGCCTGACCGGACTGGAGCAGGAAAAGCTCACCGAGGAATACAAGCTGCTGCTGGAGACCATCCGCGGCCTGATCGAGATCCTCGAGGACCCGACCGTGCTGATGGAGGTCATCCGCACCGAGCTGCGCAACGTCAAGGAAGAGTTCGGCGACGCGCGTCGCTCGGAGATCCGCCAGAGCGAGGAGGACCTCGACATCCTCGACCTGATCGCGCCGGAAGACGTGGTCGTGACGCTGTCGCACTCCGGCTACGCCAAGCGCCAGCCGGTGACCGCCTACCGCGCGCAGAAGCGTGGCGGCCGCGGTCGCAATGCCGCCAGCACCAAGGACGAGGATTTCATCGACCAGCTGTGGCTGGTCAACACGCACGACACCCTGCTGACCTTCACCAGCGCCGGCCGCGTGTTCTGGCTGCCGGTGCACCAGTTGCCCGACGCCGGCCCCAATGCACGCGGGCGCCCGATCATCAACTGGATCCCGCTGGAGGAAGGCGAGCGGGTGCAGGCGGTGCTGCCGGTGCGCGAGTACGACGACGACCGCTTCGTGTTCTTCGCCACGCGCCATGGCACCGTCAAGAAGACCCCCTTGACCGAGTATGCCTACCGGCTCCAGCGCGGCAAGATCGCGATCAACCTCGACGAGGGCGATGCCCTGGTCGGCGTCGAGATGACCGACGGCGCGCGCGACGTGATGCTCTTCGCGAGCAATGGCAAGGCGGTGCGCTTCGCCGAATCCGAGGTCCGCTCGATGGGCCGGACCGCCACCGGCGTGCGCGGCATGCGCCTGGCCGATGGCGAGGAAGTGGTCAGCCTGATCGTGGTGGAGGGCGATGGCGACATCCTCACCGCCAGCCAGCGCGGCTATGGCAAGCGCACCCCGCTGGACGAGTATCCCTGCAAGGGACGCGGCATCCAGGGCGTGATCGCGCTCAAGACCACCGACCGCAACGGCAAGCTGGTCGGCGCGGTGCAGCTCAGCGAGCAGCACGAAGTCCTGCTGATATCCGATGGCGGCACCCTGGTGCGCACGCGTGCCTCGGAGATCTCGCAGGTCAGCCGCAACACCCAGGGCGTGACCCTGATGCGACTGGCGAAGGACGAGACGCTGCAGGCCATCGAGCGCCTGGACGCATCGCTCGAGGATGACGACGAGATGCTCGACGCGGCGATGGCCGGGGACCTGCCGGGCGAAGCCGCGGCGGCCGTCGACGTCGAAGGCGTACCGCCCGAACCGCAGGCCTGACACCGGGCCGAACGCGACCCACGCACGCGACGCCGCCCACGGGCGGCGTCGTCGTACCAGGCGCCGGTGCCGGGGTGGCCGGGATCGCGGTCTATACTCGACCCTGACGTGACGATCACTGGAGGGGGAGCGAGCGCATGCACGCATCGGGGAACGCGAGCACACACCGGTACCGGTATCCCGCACGCCTGGCGAGGGCACTTGCCCTGCTGGTCCTTCTCGCCGGCAGCATCGTCCTGGGTGCCTGCGACCGCGACAAGGACGGCCAGTTGCCGGAGACCAGCGGCGAGGTGATCCGCGCCGACAAGCCGGCCATCGAGGGCTTCGCGCTGTCCGCCGCCTACCCCGATCCGCATGGCGAGGCGCTGTCGATCGCCCTCGAGTTCTCGCAGCCGCTGGTGGAATCGCAGGACTTCGATGCCCTGGTTTCCGTCACTGATGCCAAGGGCGCGGTGGTCAAGGGCGCGTGGGTGCTGGACGATGGCGGGCGCATCCTGCGCTTCCCGCACGTGGAGGCCGACGCGGAGTACGAGGTCGCGATCAAGGCCGGCATCGTCGCCGCCAGCGGCGAACGCCTCGACCGGGCCCTCGACAGGACCGTGCACACCGGCCCGCTGGAGCCGGTGGTGGGTTTCGCCTCGCAGGGCAGCGTGCTGCCGGCGCGCGAGAGCCGCGGCCTGCCGGTGGTGTCGGTGAACGTGCCCGAGGTCGACGTCGAGTTCCTGCGCGTGCGCGAGAAGTCGCTGCCGCGCTTCTTCGGCGAGTACCAGCGGGGCGGCCGCCGCAGTGGCTGGGATCTCGACGCCGACTATGGCGACAACGTGCCCCTGGCCGACATGGCCGACTCCGTCTACGTGAACCGCTTCGCGCTCGACGGCAAGCCCAACGAACGCGTGCTCAACTACCTGCCGCTGCAGGACATCCGCGAGCTGCAGGAGCCGGGCCTGTACTTCGCGGTGATGAAGCGCGTGGGTCGCTTCAGCGACCAGATGGAAACCGCGTTCTTCACCGTCAGCGACCTGGGCCTGCATGTCCGCGCGTACGAGGACAAGCTGTTCGTCCATGCGGCTTCACTCGCCAGTGGCGCCCCGATCAGCACGGCCGGGTTGCGCATCCTCGACGCGAAGGGCGAGCCGGTGCTCAAGGGCGAAACCGACCGACATGGCAACGCCATGCTGGACTACAGCCTGGATGCGGGCCACGTCATCGTCGCCAGCCGGGGCAGCGATGTGTCGATGCTGCCGTTCAACCAGCCGGCGCTGGACCTCTCGGAGTTCGCGGTCGCGGGGCGCGAGCAGGCCTGGTTCGACGTGTTCGCCTGGTCCGGCCGCGACCTCTACCGGCCCGGCGAGACCGTGCGCGTCTCCGCGCTGCTGCGCGACCAGGATGGCAGGCCGCTGGGGGACAAGGCGCGCCAGCCGCTCTACGTGCGCTACGTGCAACCCGATGGCAAGACGCTGATCGAATCACGGGTGACGCCCGATGCGCAGGGGTACGTGCGCCACGAACAGGCGATCCCGGTGGATGCCGCGACCGGGCGCTGGAAGGTCGAGTTCCGCAGCGACCCGGACAGCAAGGAGGCCGTGCAGGGCATGGTCCTGCGCATCGAGGAGTTCCTCCCCGAGCGGATGAAGCTGGATCTCGACAGTCCGCAGCCGCGCCTGGTACCCGGCAAGGCGCTGGACCTCGAGGTCGAAGGCGCATACCTCTACGGCGCGCCGGCGGCCGGCAACCGCTTCACCGCGAAGCTGGCCGTGGCCGTCGAGCAGCATCCGGTCGAATCGCTGCCGGGCTATTTCTTCGGCGATCCCACGCTCGCGCTGCCGAAGGACGCCAAGGACGTCATCGACGCCGAGCTCGATGCGCAGGGCCACCTCGCGCAGTCGATCCCCTTGCCGGCCGAGGTCAAGGGCGACACGCCGGTGGCGGCGATCGTGTCGGGCAGCCTGTTCGAGACCGGCGGCCGCAGCGTCAACCGGACCCTGAAGCGCGTGTTGTGGCCGGCCGACGCGCTGGTCGGAATCCGGCCGCTGTTCGACGACAAGGAGGGCACGGACGCGAACGCGCCGGCCGGCTTCGAGATCCAGCGCGTGGATGCCGACGGCAGCCCGCAACCGGCCAAGGGTCTGCGGGTGACGCTGGTACGCGAGCACCGCGACTACCACTGGACCCATGACGAGGATGGCGGCTGGGACCATGATTTCACCCGCCGCTACGAGGACGTCGAGACCCGCACGGTCGATGCCGGCGGGGCGCCGCTGAGGCTGGACTTCCCGGTGGAGTGGGGGGACTACCGGCTCGACGTCGTCGACCCGGCGACCGGACTGGCCACGCGCTATCCGTTCACCGCCGGCTGGAGCTGGAACGACGACAACCGCGGCCTCGACGCGCGACCCGACAAGGTCAAGTTGTCGCTGGACAAGACCGCGTACCGTGCCGGCGACACCCTGGAGCTGACCCTCACCCCGCCGCATGCCGGCAAGGGCCTGGTCATGGTCGAGAGCGACCGGATGCTGTTCGTGCAGGACGTCGACGTCAAGGCCGGCAGCACCGTGACGATCCCGGTGACCGAGGACTGGGAGCGGCACGACGTCTACGTCACCGCCCTGGTCTTCCGCGGCGGCAGCGCACCGAGCAAGATCACGCCCGCCCGCGCGGTGGGCGTGGCCCACGTCCCGATGGACCGACGGGATCGCACCGTGGCCGTCGGCCTGGCCGTGCCCGCCATGATGCGGCCCGAGCAGGACCTCGCGGTGACCGTCAGCGCGCCGCAACTGGCCGGCAAGGAGGCCTACGCGACCGTGTCCGCGGTCGACGTCGGCATCCTCAACATCACCCGCTTCCCGGTGCCGGACGCGGCGAAGCACTTCTTCGCCCAGCGTCGCCTCGGCGTCGATGCCTACGACGTCTATGGGCGCGTCATCGAAAGCTTCGACGGCGCGATGGCGAGGATCCGCTTCGGCGGCGACATGGCCCTGCAACCGCTGGCACAGGCGCGCCGGCCCACGGCCCGCGTGCAGACCGTCGATCTGTTCGCCGGCCCGGTCAAGCTCGACGCGAAGGGCATCGCGCGGGTCAAGCTGCCGGTCCCCGACTTCAATGGCGCGCTTCGCGTGTCCGCCCTGGTCTACGCGGGCGGGCGCTACGGCAGCCATGAGGCCGAAGTGCGGGTGCGCGCCCCGGTGCTGGCCGAGGCCAGCCTGCCGCGCGTGCTGGCGCCGGGCGACCGCAGCAAGCTGACCCTGGACCTGCAGAACTTCACCGGCAAGGCGGGCGAGTTCACGGTGCGCGTCGACGGTATCGGGCCGCTGTCGGTGGGCGAGGGCAGCCGCCGCGCATCCCTGGCGGTCGACGGCAAGACCACCCTGGACTTTCCCCTGCAGGCGCGCGAGGGCTACACGACCGCCCAGGTGCGCATCCGCGTTGACGGCAACGGTTTCAAGGTCGACCGCAAGTACGACCTGCCGGTGCGTGCGGGCTGGCCATCGGTGATGCGCGCACGCACGCGGGTGCTGGACGACCTGGCCACGCTGCGCATGGACGCGGGGCTGGCGAGCGGACTGATGCCCGACTCGGTGACCGCGCGCCTCTCGGTCAGTGCGATCCCGCCCATTCCGTTCGCGTCCGCGCTCAAGGATGCGCTGCGCTATCCCTACGGATGCGCCGAGCAGACCACGAGCAAGGGCTACGCGGCGCTGGAGCTGGACGAGGCGACCGCGCAGATGCTCGGGGTCGACGGGCTCGGCGACGCGGCGCGCAGGACGCGCATGGAAGGGGCGTTTGGCCGCCTCTCGGCGATGCAGGTCAGCTCCGGCCACTTCTCGATGTGGGGGAGCGGGGACTATGTCAATCCGATCATCACGCCCTACATCGTCGAATTCCTGCTCGATGCGCGCGAGGGCGGCTTCGACGTCCCCGACGCGATGCTGCAGAAGGCCTTGAAGGTACTCAGCGAGGACCTGCTCTCCGGCAACCAGGGCTTCTATGGCCATGACCATCGCGACCACCTGCGCTTCGCCTACCAGGCCTACGCCGGCTACGTGCTGGCCCGGGTCAACCGGGCGCCGCTGGGCACGCTGCGCGCCATGTACGACGATCGCCGCGACAAGAGCCTGACCGGCCTGCCGCTGGTGCACCTGGGCCTGGCGCTGTCGCTGCAGGGCGACAAGGCGCGGGGCGACAAGGCGATCGCCGCCGGTTTCGCGCGCGATCCCGCGAAGCGCCCGCGCTACCTCGCGGACTACGGGAGCGTGCTGCGCGACGACGCCCTGATGATCGCCCTGCTGCACGAACACGACCTCGCCACGCCCGCGTACGACGCGCGTTCGGTGGCCCTCGGTCGCGAGCTCGATGCCCGGCGCAACCGCGGCTGGCTGTGGTTGAGCACGCAGGAACAGGTCGCGCTTGCCCGCCTCGGCAAGGCCCTGCTGGTCGACCAGTCGCGAGAACTCGCGGGCACCTGGACCGTTGGCGACCAGAGCTCGCAGGCCGCCCTGGCGCGTTTCATCTCGCGCGACTTCGACCATGGCGCGTTGTTGTCCGGAGTGGGCTTCGCGCCGAGCGGGGACACGCCCTTGTTCGCGAACTTCGAAGTCGTCGGCGTGCCCCGCGACGCGCCGGCGGAAGATGCGTCGGTACTGAAGGTCACGCGACGCTGGTACGGCACCGATGGCAAGCCCTGGAAGGGCGGCGCCCTGGAGGAAGGCGAGGTGCTGGTCGCCGCGGTCAGCATCGTCAGCGACCGCAGCATGCCCGATGCCTTGTTGACGGACCTGTTGCCGGCCGGCCTGGAGATCGAGAACTTCAACCTCGGCGACGGGGAGCAGTGGGCGGGCGTCGTCATCGACGGCATCGACCTGGACGAACGCGAGGACGCGGCCGAGGTCCGCCACGAAGAGTTCCGCGACGACCGCTACGTGGCGGCGATCAAGCTCGACCGCGGCAATACCGCCCGCGTGTTCTACCTGGTGCGCGCGGTCACGCCGGGCACCTACGCGGTGCCGCCGCCGATGGTGGAGGACATGTACCGTCCCGAGCTGCGCGGCATCGGCAAGGCCTCGCCCGCCACGGTGGAGGTGGTGCCGCCCGCCGCGCGCTAGCGACACGGCCCATGGGTCCCGTCTCCCCCGCGCGCCCGGCGCGCGCGGGCGAGGGGCCCCGGTGCAGGGCCCGCATCCCGAATCCGCCGGCGCGGCCAGGGCCGGCGCGGGGCGATTCAGGAGCCGCCACTTTCCCGATATGCCCAGCCGCCACATGCCCAGTACCGGCCATCGCCGACGTTTCCTGAAAGCCAGCCTGGCGGGGCTGGTGCTGGCGATCGTCGCGATGCTGCTCGATCTCGCCTTCCCGGTGCCGCTGCCGGATGCGCGTGATGCCGGCGCCGTGGTGCTCTCGTCGGACGGCACGCCGCTGCGCGCGTTCGCGGACCGCGGCGGGATCTGGCGGTATCCCGTGACACTCGACGAGGTCTCGCCCCTGTACGTCGAGGCCTTGCTGACCTATGAGGACCGATGGTTCTGGCGGCACCCCGGGGTCAATCCCCTGGCCCTGTCGCGGGCCGCGGTCCAGTGGGTCCGGCACGGTCGCGTGGTGTCGGGCGGTTCGACCCTGAGCATGCAGGTGGCCCGGATCCTCGACCCGCCCGCCGGCGGCAGTCGCACGCCCTGGGCGAAGGCGCGCCAGGTCCTGCGGGCGCTGCAACTGGAGGCGCACCTGTCCAAGCGCGAGATCCTCACCCTCTACCTCAACCACGCGCCGTTCGGCGGCACCATCGAGGGCGTCGAGGCCGCCAGTTGGGCCTACCTGGGAAAACCCGCCTCGAGGCTGTCGCACGCGGAAGCGGCATTGCTGGTGGTGTTGCCGCAGGCGCCGAGCCGCTGGCGTCCTGACCGGGAACCCGAAGCCGCCCGCGCTGCCCGCGACAAGGTGCTGGCGCGCATGGCGACGCTGGGTGAGTGGTCGGCCGACGTGGTGGCGGACGCCCGCATCGAACCGGTGGTGGCGCGCAGCCTGCAGACACCCCGCCATGCCGCCCTGCTGGCGCGGCGCCTGCGCCACGCCCATCCGGGCGAGCGGCGCATCGTGTCCACCCTCGACATCGACCTCCAGCGCACGCTGGAGGCGCGGGTCGCCAGCTATTTCTCCGACCTGCCACCGCGCACCTCCGCGGCCTTGCTGGTGGTGGACAACGCCACCATGGAGGCGCGCGCCTATGTGGGATCGGTCGAGTTCGCGGACGCCGAACGTCTGGGGCATGTCGACATGGTGCGTGCCTGGCGATCACCGGGCTCGACGCTCAAGCCGTTCCTCTACGGGCTGGCGATCGACGATGGCCTGATCCATTCGGGCAGCCTGATGGTGGATGCGCCGCAATCCTTCGGCGACTATCGCCCGGGCAACTTCGACGCGGCGTTCCGCGGGCCGGTGAGCGCCGCCGAGGCCTTGCAGCTGTCGCTCAACGTGCCCGCCGTGGACCTGCTGGATCGGGTCGGGCCGGTGCGTTTCGCCGCGCGCCTGGCCCACGCCGGCATCGATCTCCACTGGCCGCGCGGAGCGTCGCCCAACCTGTCGATGATCCTGGGCGGCACGGGGGCCCGGCTCGAGGACCTGGTCGGCGCCCATGCCGCACTGAACCGGGAGGGCCTGGCCGGCCGCGTGCGTTATCGGCCGGACGCGCCCACGGCGGACCGGCGACTGCTCTCGCCGGGGGCGGCCTGGATCATCCGCGACATCCTCGAAAGCAATCCCCGGCCGGGCACCACCGACAGCTTCGATGCCAGCGGCCGCGCGCGCGTGGCGTGGAAGACCGGGACCAGCTACGGCTTCCGCGATGCCTGGGCCCTGGGCGGCACCCGCAGCCACACGGTGGGGGTGTGGGTGGGGCGGCCCGACGGCACGCCCTTGCCCGGCCAGTACGGGGCCGTCACGGCCTTGCCGCTGTTGTTCGAGGTCATCAACGCATTGCCGCGCCACCGGGGCGACGCCGATGCCTCGCCGCCGCCCCCCGGGGTCGCGTCGATCGATGTCTGCTGGCCGCTCGGGGGGGCATTCGATCCCGATGCGCCCGGCCTGTGCCGCCGCCGGCTCGACGCCTGGACGCTGGCGGGCGTGGTGCCGCCCACCGCCGCCGAGCGCGGCGCGCGATTGTGGAGCGCGGGCATCGAGCGTTTCGACGTGGATGCGGTGACCGGCGAGCGCCTGTCGGCCGACTGCAGCCGCCCGCACGAACGCGTGGCTGCCTCGGTGGCGCGGTGGCCCGCGCTGGCCTCGCCCTGGCTGTCGGTCGCGGAGCGTCGTGCCGCGCGCTTGCCCGCGCTGGCGGACGACTGCGTCGACGATGGCCGCGGGGGGCACGAGAACCTGCGGATCGAAGGCCTGCACGATCGCGCCACCCTGGCGATGGCACCCGGCTCGAAGAACGCCCTGCGACTTTCGCTGCGGGCGATTGGAAGCGACGCACGGATCCGCTGGTTGCTCGACGGCCGCCTGGTCGGCGACTCCATCGGCAGCCGCCGTTTCGAACACGACTTCAGCGAACCTGGGGCCCATACCCTCACCGCGCTGGCCGACACCGGCGCGTGGTCGAAACTCGGGTTCCGGGTGCTGCCGCCCGATTGACGCCGCACGATCGACGCCGCGCGTGGCCCGATGCGCGCGGGAGGCGGTCCCCGCGAAAGCATCGCTGGTTCAGCCGGTTCCGGCGGACCGGGTCGCCTGCTGGTAAACGTCGGGCCTGTAGCGCTCCATCAGGCTGTCGGGCGCGACGGGCGGGGTGAAGCCGTGGCGCTGGTACAGGGCGTGCGCATCGGCGGTCGCCAGGGTGAAGCGGCGCAGTCCCTGCAGGTCGGGATGGGCATCGACTGCGTGCATCAGGGCCGTGGCGAAGCCGCGACCCCGCCACTCCGGCAGGACGAAGACATCGACGAGATTGGCGAAGGTGGCCCGGTCGCTGACCACGCGCGCGAACGCGACCTGACGTGTATCCACGAAGCCACCGAAGCACAGCGAGTGCGCGATGGCCCGCTCCACGAGCGCGCGGGGGATGCCGCGCGCCCATGTGCTCCGGGTCGACAGGAAGTCGTGTATCAGCGCGATGTCGAGTTCGGCCGGGTCGTGGCTGATGCGCAGGGGAACGGGCTCCGGGGTGCCGGAAGGGCACGTGGGGTCCGCCGCCATGGCTCAGCCGATCTCCGCCAGCACGTGCTCGGCCGACGACACCCGGAATTCGCCCGGCGCCTCGACGAACAGCTGCTTCACCACGCCGTCTTCGGCGTACAGGGCGAAACGCTTCGCGCGCAGCCCCATGCCATAGCCGGTGGCGTCCAGTTCCAGGCCAAGCGCCCGGGTGAGTTCTGCATTGCCGTCGGCGAGCATGGACAGCCCGTCCGGGACGTGCTGGTCCCGTGCCCAGGCCTGCATCACGAAGGGATCGTTCACCGACAGGCAGGCGACGTCGATGCCCTTGTCGCGGAACGAACCGAAGTGCTCGACGAAGCCGGGCAGGTGCTTTTCCGAACAGGTCGGGGTGAACGCCCCCGGCACGGCGAACAGCACCGCGCGGGCGCCGCCGAGGACGGCGTGCGACTGCACCGGTTCGATCTCCGCGCCGACGCGCTGGACCACGATGTCGGGAAGGGTGTCGCCGGTCTGGATGCTCATGCGGGTTTCCTGTGCGGGGGAGGTGTCGGGGCAGGCAGTTTAGGCGCTGGGACGTGAAGGAGGATCATCCGGGGCTCATGCTGCGGCTTGAAAGCGGGCGGACCCGGGCTTACCTGTGTGATGACCTCGCTTTCGCGGTGGATCGGTAGGATGGTGCCTGGGATGCGCCCGCCCGCCGCCGCGCATCGAAGGATTTTGGAACCCCGGTCGCCGCCGCTCGCGGCCGGCCGGCATGGGAGACCCGGATGCAGTTCAAGGATTACTACCAGATTCTCGGCGTCGAGCCGGGCGCCGGTGATGCCGAGATCAAGACGGCCTATCGGCGCCTGGCGCGCAAGTACCACCCGGACGTCAGCAAGGAAGACGATGCCGAGGAGCGCTTCAAGGCCGTCAACGAAGCCTACGAGGCCCTGCGCGACCCGGAGAAGCGCAAGGCCTACGACCAGCTGCGCGCACGCGGCTACAGGCCGGGCGACGACGTCCAGCCGCCGCCCGGCGGCTTTGGCGGCGGCGGCTACGGCGGGGGCGTCGATTTCGAGGAGATCTTCGCCGGCGGCGGTGCCGGCGGCGGCTTCAGCGACTTCTTCGAAGGCCTGTTCGGACGCGGCCGCCATCCGGGTGGCGCGGGTCCCGGCCCGGGCATGGGGCGGGGGCCGGCGCCACCGCGCGATACCCGCGCCAAGCTGGCGGTCTCGCTGGAGACGGTGTACTCGGGCGAGTCGGTCCGGATCTCGGTGAACGACAGGACGCTCGACGTCCGCGTGCCGAAGGGCATCCGCGAAGGCCAGGTGATCCGCCTGGCCGGGCAGGGCGGCATGGGCGACCTGCTGCTGGAGATCGAATACGCCGCGCATCCGCGGTTCGAGGTCGACGGCCGCAATGTGATCCACGTGCTGCCGCTGGCGCCGTGGGAGGCGGCGCTGGGGGCGACGCTGAGCGTGCCGACCCTGGGTGGGCCCGTGGAACTCAAGATCCCGCCCGATTCCGAGGCGGGCCGCAAGCTGCGCCTGCGCGGTCGCGGTTTGCCCGGCAAGCCCGACGGCGACCAGATCGTCGAACTGGAGGTGCTCGCACCCCGTCCGGGCACCGACGCGCAACGCGAGGCCTATGCGACGCTGCGCGATGCCTTCGGCGAGGACTGGCGTCGCGCCTGAGCCACGGCTTCCGCACGAAGAAAGCCCGCGCACGAAAAAAGCCCCGGCATGGCCGGGGCTTTCCGTATCCGCGAAGCGCTCGCTCAGTTGGGGATGAGCTGGCCGATGACTTCGGCCAGGTCGGTCTCGCTGAAGGGCTTGGTGATGTACGCCTTGGCGCCCTGGCGCATGCCCCAGACGCGGTCGGTATCCTGGTCCTTGGTCGTCACCAGCACCACGGGAATGTGCTTGGTGGTCGCATCCCGGCAGATCGAACGGGTCGCCTGGAACCCGTTCAGGTTGGGCATCACCACGTCCATCAGGACGAGGTCGGGCAGCTCGCGCTTGGCCGCCTCCACGCCGGCGGCACCGTCCTCGGCGGTGACGGCATCGTGGCCCAGTTTTTCGACAATGCGACGAATGCCCATCAGCTGGGACGGAGAGTCGTCGACGATCAGGATACGCGCCATGGTGTTCCCCCAATAACCTGACGACGATTGTATCCGGGGCGGGGGACTCCGCAAGTTCCATCGTGCCGTTTTCGGCCCGGGGGCGGTCAAGCCGCCTGGAAGTCCACCAGCGTGCGCCCGAACGAGCCCCCCTCCAGCATGGTCCGGAACACCCCGGGCAGGCCCTCCAGGCCCACTTCCCGCGTGCAGATGCGGTCCAGGTGGCGCGGCTTCCAGTCGCTGGCCAGGCGCTCCCAGACGGTCTCGCGGATGTCGCGGGCGGTCCCGGCCGACGCCACGCCCAGCAGCGACACGCCGCGGATGATGAAGGGCATGACGGTCGCATCGAGTTCGTGCGAGGCGGCCAGGCCCGCGCTGGCCACGTTGCCGTAAGGTGCGGTCTGTGCGAGCAGGCTGGACAGCATCGGTCCCCCGACATTGTCCAGGCCCCCGCCGAAGCGGGTCGACTCCATGGGCCGCTTCGTCGCCAGCGCATCGCGCCCGACGACTTCGCTGGCGCCGATCGCCTTGAGGTAGTCGGCCTGCTCGGCCTTGCCGCTCACCGCATGGACCTCGAAGCCGGCCCGGCTGAAGATGTCCACCGCCAGCGAGCCCACGCCACCGGTGGCGCCGGTGACCGCGAGCGGGCCCAGTCCGGGCGTCTGCCGGTTCTCGGTCATCCGCAGCAGGGCGAGCGCGGCAGTGAAGCCCGCCGTGCCCAGGACCATGCTCTCGCGCAGGCTCAGGCCGTCGGGCAGGGCGATCGTCCATTTGCCTTCCAGCCGGACATACTCCGAGTATCCGCCGTCGCGGGTCTCGCTCAGCCCGCAGCCCGTGGTCAGCACGGCGTCGCCCTCGCGGAAGGCGGGGTCGGTCGAGGCCACCACGTGTCCGGCCACGTCGATGCCGCCGACCAGCGGGAAACGGCGCAGGATCTTGCCCTCGCCGGTGCCGGCGAGCGCGTCCTTGAAGTTGACCGAGGAATAGGCGCTCTTGATGACCACCTCGCCGGGCGCGAGCTGGTCCAGCGATACGGTTTCGATGCCGCTGCGGTAGCCCGCCTCGTCGTCGTGGATGCGGAAGGCCTGGAATTGCGTGGGCGTCATGCCGGGGCGTCCTGTCGAGCGTGGGGTCCCCATTCTGGCGGCTGGCGCACGACAGCGGAAGTGCGGAGCAGGCGCAATTGCCCGGGTGCAGCGGTGCTCAGTCGTCGAGCACTTCCACCATGGTGCCCACGCCGGCGCCGATCATCATGCCGGTCCCGGTATGGCCCGACATCGACCCGATGCCGCCGCCGATGCTGGCACCGGCCATCGTGGCGCAGGCCGTCAGGGACAAAAGGGCGATGATCGGCAGAAGCCTGATCCTGCGTGTCATGGGAGTCTCCCTTGCGTGCGCATCAATGGGACGTCGCGGCATCCGCCCGAACGACATCGACCCAGATGACCGCCATCACCGGAAGATGCTGGCGGTCGGGGTGTGCCTGGTACCAGCGCGTGACGCGATCGGACAACTGGTCGAGCGTGAGGTGCTCGATGGCCTGACGGGTCCGCTCGCTCGCCGGCGAAACCGCGAGCGACTTGCGGCGGGCATAGGCGACCTCAAGGGCGATCATGTTGCCCGCCCCGACGAGGAAGGCCTTGCGGATCTCGGGCGAGGAAGCGAGCCACATCTCGCCATCGACTACGGCCTCGCGTGCGGCAGTGGCGTCCTGTGCAGCGACCTGCGGCGTAACCAGAAGTCCGCAGGCCAGCGACAGGCCGGCCAGGGTCAGCGTCAATCGGCTCATCCTTCGTCTCCTTGGATGGCGGGACGCCTTTCGGGCGCGAGGTCCGTGTGCGGCATCCGGGGGCGACTTCGCAGATCGTCGCGCAGGCCATGTTAGGACGAGGCGAAGGACGCGCCCGTACCGGTGCCTTCCCCGTTCAGGTGATGTCCGGCGGCGGCGCGCTCAGCGCAGCGAACCGCGCCGCTTCTCGTCCATCCATTTGTCCGCCTGCGCCGGGCGGTAGTCCTGCATCCAGCCGAGCATGGCGTCGAGGTCGTCGCCGTGCCACAGGTCGGCGCGCTGGTCGGGATGCAGGAAGCGTTCGTCGACCATGCGGTCGATCATCGCCACCAGCGGCGCGTAAAAGCCTTCGACGTCGAGGAACGCGCAGGGCTTGTTGCCGATACCCAACTGGCGCCAGGTGAGCATCTCGAACATCTCGTCGAGCGTGCCGAAACCGCCGGGCAGGGCGACGAAGCCGTCGGCGAGGTCGAACATGCGCGCCTTGCGCTCGTGCATGTTCGCCACGACCTCGAGCCGGGTGACGCCACGATGCGCGACTTCCCAGCCGACCAGTTGCTCGGGGATCACGCCGGTGACCTCGCCACCGGCCTCGAGCACCGCGTCGGCGACGGCGCCCATCAGGCCGACGTTGCCGCCGCCGTAGACCAGGCCGATGCCCTCGGCTGCCAGGCGCGTGCCCAGGGCGATGGCGCGTTCGGTGTAGGCGGGTCGCGAACCGGAGTTCGATCCGCAATAGACGCAGAGCGTGCGTGGTTTCATTCGGCCTCCAACAGCATGATCCCGGACATGCGGTGCATGGCATCGCGTTGCTTCGCCGACTGCAGGCGCGAAAGCAGCTGCCACATCCATGCGCCGCGCATGGTGCGCTTCAGGCGCAGCGCCTCCGCCCAGGTCGAGCGGAAGGCCAGTTCGCGCCAGCCCAGCGGCGCGAAGAAGCCGGTGTTCTCCGCCGGCCCGAAACGGAAGGGCGCATTGCCCTGTTGCAGGTTCCGCTGCCAGTTCCGCTCGAGCATCCGCAGCAACCGGGGCGAGGCCAGGTCGCCCATCCACAGGGTGCCGGGTCCAAGCGTGTGGATCTCGCGCGCAAGGTCGGCCACCTGTGCGCTCTCGAGATAGACCAGGAGGCCTTCGGTGATGACCAGCACCGGGCCGTGGCCGAGGGCGCGCGCGATGGCGGCCCTGCGGGGTTCGGCTTCGCGCAGGTCGGCGGCGACGAACTCGACCTCGCAGCGCGGGGTCTCTGCGGCCATGTGGCCGCGGAAGTACTCGACCATGTCCGGCAGGTCGACGTGCAGCCAGCGCAGGGTCGGCGGCAGCTCCAGGCGCCAGGGCCGGGCATCGAGGCCTGCCGCCAGGTTGAGGACGGTGGTCACGCCGTCGTCGATCGCGGCGAGCAGCAACTCGTCCATGACGGCGGTGCGCACCACCATCGGCCAGCTCATCGACGTGCCCTTGGGCATCGAGCGGACGATCGCCTCGCCGCGTTCGCCGCCCAGGCGGCGGGCGAAAGGGTCGCGGAAGTGTGCGTCGGGCCGCTCGCTTTCCATCGCCCGGTAGATCGCGACCCACAGCGCGGTGTCGGAGACGTTTCGGATCGGACGTGGGTCGGACATCGCGTGGGCCTCGAATGACGAAGCCGCCTGCGGCGCTGGGCGGCGAGGCGGCTTCGTGGGGGCGCGTCCGGAGCAGGCTCCGGGCGGGCTCAGTTCGCCTTGTGGATGGCGCGCTTGTCCACGGCCATGGCGGCGTCGTGGATGGCCTCCGAAAGGGTGGGGTGCGCATGGCAGATGCGGGCCAGGTCGTCGGCCGAGCCCTTGAACTCCATCGTCAGCACGCCTTCGTGGACCAGCTCGGAGACGCCCACGCCGACCAGATGCATGCCCAGCACGCGGTCGGTCTCGGCATGCGCGATGACCTTGACGAAGCCGGCCGGCTCGCCCATCGCCACCGCACGACCGATCGCCGCGAACGGGAAGCTGCCCGCCTTGTACGGCGTGCCT
>JAUIJO010000221.1 GCA_030431185.1 Gammaproteobacteria bacterium
ATGGATGTCGTACTTGTACTGGCCCGGCTGCCCGTCGGCGACGAGCGCCACCACCCGTTGCGAGCCGCGCGGCGACGCCGGCGCCCGTGGCACGACCTGGCTGCCGGGCAAGGCACCGGCGAAGACGATGGTGAACGCACGGGTCTCACCGGGCAGGGTCCGGAACACGACCCGGTTGTCGCCCTGGATCCTGCAGGTGTCCGGGCGGGCCGATGGCATGCCGTCGGCCGCATAGGTCACTTCGATGAACACCGGACCGGCCTGCGCCGTCGACGCGCTGCACGGCAGGCCGTCCGGATCGGTGCCAGCGCCCCGTGTGGGGGGCTGGCATGCCGCCAGGCCCAGCGCCGCGGAGAGCGCGAGGATCGCACTTCGATACCCGTTGCCGGGCATGTGTCTGGAGTTACGCATGGGATCTCCTCCTGGATGCCCGTGTCGGGCGGGTCGAACGGCTCATGAGCCTCCCTGCGACGCCACTTCCGCTCCCCCTGACAAACGCTTCAAGACCGGTGATGCCTGGATCCGGGTTTCCGCCACGTCCAGCGCGCGGGCATCGGCCAGGGCGCCCAGCGCGAGGTCGGTTTCGCCCAGGCGTGCGTGGACCTGGGCCGACAGGAACGCCACTTCCGCCTGCGACGTGCCCGCCTTGCGCGCCTTCTCCAGCCAGTCCCGGGCGGCAGCGGGCTCATCGAGGTTGGCCCGGTACCAGGCCAGCCACGCCATGGCCTCGGCATCGCCCGACTTGATCGACACATAGCGCTCGGCCATTTCCGCGGCCCGGGCGTACGTGGTGCGGGCCGTGCCTGCCGATCCGGGGGACGCGGCCAACGCGTCGGCGGTGTTGCCCACCGGTCGGTAGTCGCCGGGATTCATCGCCGCGGCGCGTGCATACAGTTCGGCCGCGCGGGGGTAGTCGCCCTGCTCGTAGCGCAGCGTGCCCAGGTTGCTCAGCGCGCCGAAGACCGGCTTGATCGCCAGGGAGCGCTCGAAGGCCGACTCGGCCTCCCCGCGGCGTCCGTCGGCGAGATACAGGCCGCCCAGGCTGCTCCACAGCCCGGCATCGTCGGGCTCCAGGGTGGTCGCCACGCGATAGGATTCGATGGCCTCCGCCATGCGGTCGTCCAGGTAGTGCTGGTAACCGATCTCGCGATAGACGACCGCATCGCCGGGTCGCAGCTGGCGCGCCCGGTCGAAGTAGTCCAGTGCGAGCGCATCGTGGCCCTGCTCGCCTTCGATCCGGCCCAGTCCGATGTAGGCCGCCGGACGCAGCGACACGTCCTGCAAGGCCTGCGTATAGGACTCGCGCGCCGCGTCGAGCTCGTTGCGCGCGCGATGCAGGTCCCCCATCGCCAGGCTGACTTCCCCCAGCGCGGGATCGAGGCGGGCCGCCTGCAGGCACGCGGCCTGGGCGCGGGCGTAGACGCCCGCGTCGCGGCCCAGCTCGAAGGCCCGGATGCGGGCGCGGCAGATGCCGGCCTGGGCGCGGGCGAAGCCGGGGTCCTGCCGCAGCGCCTGTTCGAAATGCGCCACCGCCTCGCCCAGCTGCTCGATCGATGCGGTGCCCTGGAGCACCTGCAGGCCCTTGAGGTAGGGCTCGTAGGCCGACAACTGGGAAGTGGGATGGAGGCGGCGCGCCAGCGCGGGGGCATCGGGCGGCAGGACGCCCATCAGGGCCTGCACCACCTTGTTCGCGATCTCGGCCTGGGTGCTGAAGATGTCGGCGCCCTGGCGGTCGTAGGTCTGGCTCCAGAGGATGAAGCCGCTGCGGGTGTCGGTGAGCCGGGCGCTGATGCGGATCCGCTCGCCGTCGCGACGCACGCTGGCATCGAGCACGTTGGCCACGCCGAGGCGCTCGCCCATTTCGTGCGGATCGAGGGGCTCCGCGCCGTCTCCGTCGGCCGGGCCGGGTACCAGGGCGGCCACCTTGAGGCCGGGCACGCCCGCCAGCGCACCGTGCATCTCGACCGCCAGCCCTTCGGCGAAGTAGCGGTCGCGGCGATCGGTGCTCAGGCTCCGGAACGGCATCACCGCCACCGATGCTTCCCCCACGAGCGGGCGCGGGTCGGAAAGCCCGTGGGTCAGCAGCACCGCCGCCAACACCAGGGCACCCGCCGTCCCGATCCATGCGAGGACGCGGCGACGGCTCCGGGGCGCTGCGCCGGCCGGGGCGTCGCCAGGCGTCGGGGCCGGCCGGGGCAGCGCATCCGGGCGTGGCGGCGGCGCGGCATGCGGGGGCGTCGCGACGCCCGCGTCGGCGTCGGCGTCGGCGTCGGTGTCGGCGTCGGTGTCGGCGGGCGGCGGCTCGGTCGCCGCCTCCCCGACCGCGCCGTCGGCCGGCTCCAGCAGCTCGCCGATGAACCGGTAGCCCAGGGCATGGTGGGTGTGGATGAAGCGCGGACTGTGCGCATCGTCGCCAAGCGCCGCGCGAAGTTGCGCGATCGAGCGCGTGAGCACGCCGGGGGTGACATGGCGATGGCCCCACACGGCGTCGAGCAGGTCCTCCTTGCCGACCATTTCACCGGCGTGCCGGAGCAACAGCAACAGCACCGCGAAGGCTTTCGGCTCCACGGCACAGGGCTGCCCGCCCCGTGTCAGCGTGTGGGCGCCCGTATCGACCACCACGTCGTCGAAGCAATAGCGCGCGGGCAGGCCAGCGCCGTCCAAGGCAAGGCCTTCGGGAACCATCAGGAAAACCTCATGACTGCATCACAACCCTGTGAGAAGGGTGACGTAAGTCTCAGTTACGCATCATGACCCCTCGAATGTTAAGGCGGAATCTGGAGATGCACCCGATCGGGGTGCTTCCCCCGGAGACCGACCATGAACGCCATCGCGCTTTTCAACGACACCGCCCCCCTGCCGACCGTACTGGATCGCCCCACGCCCTCCCTGCACCGCCGCCATCGCATCGATCAGTTCGATCTGGTGGCCGAGGCCGTCGACCGCTTCAATACATTGCTGAACAGGCTCGATGCGAGTGCCCATCCGCTGGACGCCGACCGGATCGCGACCGCGGCACGGGAGCTGTGCGACGCCAACCTCACCCAGCCGCCGGCCCCGTGCATCGCCAAACAGATGCGCCGCGCGACCACCCTGGTCTGCATGACCGGCGACCCGGACTGGAAGGCGGCCAACGACGCCGGCGACGTCGCGCGCCTGGTCATCGACTACGTCCGCGGCGAAGGCGACCTGATCCCGGACACGCTGCCGCGGGTGGGCCGGCTCGACGATGCGATCGTCATCCGCACCGCATGGCCGCGCCTGGCCGACGAAGTGGCCGATTACCTGGACTTCTGCCGGATCCGGCGCATCGAGGCACGCCTGCGCGGCGTCTCCCGCCTGGACTTCCACATGGACCGCGACGACTGGCGCGAGGCCTGCCGGGCCGAATTCGCACTGGGCCAGCACCAGCGACAGGTGCGCGAAAGCAGCTACCTGCCGTCCCCGGCGCCCCTGTTCCGGGTCCACTGAACCGTCCGTCGGATCGGCGCGCGGACGGGGTGCCGGGCCATCCGTCACCCTGCCTTGTTCCACTGGAGGCCATCCCTGCAACGCAGGAGGATGATCGTGCATCCCATGAAAGGACGGCCCGCGTCCCACGCGCGCCGTCCCATTCGAAAACGCCCGACCCGGGACGCGGCGCAATGCCGGCCCACCCGTCCCGCTCCCCCGCGCCACCCCGTGCCGGCCATGGAGGTGAGTCATGAGAACCGTTCCGTTCCACCCGCTGAGCCCACCCTTGCCGTTTGGCCCGGACGCCACGTCCGTCACGGCCAACGACGCGGTGATGGCCTGGCAACCCACCCAGGTCAGTCGATTCGATGCCTTGCTGCACGAGGTCAATCCCGACGCCCCCCGGGTGGACATTCCCCGTCTCCAGGCGCTCGCCGAATGGATGGTCGAGCAGCCGCCTGCCGAAGCGCGCGGCATCATGCAGACCCGGCTCGACCGGATCGAATGGGTCCGCGCCATGCTGGAGGACCCGGACTGGGACACCGCGGCGGGCACCCGGGCCCGCGCCCGGCGGATGCTGGACTACCTCGACAGCGACGACGACCTGATCCCCGACCAGACCCCCTTGCTGGGACGCCTGGACGACGTGCTTCTGTTCGACCTGGCCTGGGAGTCCTTCGAGGCGGAGACCGAGGAGTACCGCGACTTCTGCGACTATCGCCGCACCGAGCACCCCGCGGGCGACGCCAGCACCCAGCAGGCCGCCTGGATGCGCGACCGGCTGGCCGAACTCGCCCAGCTGCGGCACAACGCCCGCGTCCGCGAAGGCCACTACGTCGAAACCCGGCTGCCCCCGGACGAACGCTTCCACGTCGTCGCCTGAGCCTGCGCCGGCCGACGGCCAACGCCCGCCCGCCAGGTGGCCACTGCGCGGGCGGGGCCGGGAATGCGCGCGCCGTCAAGCCTTGTGCGTGCACCGGGGGCTGCTAATCTGCGGTGACGATGCCCGCACCCCGTTTCGCCCATCTCCACCTGCATAGCGAATACTCGCTGGCCGATTCCACCGTGCGGATCGGCGAGCTGGTCAAGCGCTGCGTGGCCCTCGACCAGCCCGCGGTCGCGATCACCGACATCGACAACGTCTTCGCC
>JAUIJO010000222.1 GCA_030431185.1 Gammaproteobacteria bacterium
ACCCGCTGGCTGGCCGACGCCACCGGCCGGCGCTACCTGCGCATCGATCCGACCCGCATCGACGTGCCCGCCGCCACGGCGGTCATGTCGCACGCCTATGCGCGCCGGCACCGCATCCTGCCGATCTCGGTGGACGCCGGGCGCGTGCTGGTCGCGACCAGCGAACCCAACGCCACGGCATGGCTGGAGGACATGCGCCACCTGGCCCGTCGCGAGATCGAGCTGGCGGTGGTCAACCCGCTCGACCTGCACCGCTACACGATGGAGTTCTTCGGCGTCAGCCGCTCGGTGCGGGGCGCGGACGACGGCCAGTCGCTGGCGGGCAAGAGCACGATGCCCAGCTTCGAGCAGCTGGTCGAGCTGGGCCGGCTCGGCGAGGTCGGTGCCGACGACCACCACATCGTCCACATCGTCGACTGGCTGTTGCAGTACGCCAACGAGCAGCGCGCCTCGGACATCCACATGGAGCCGCGTCGCGCCATCGGCCGCGTGCGCTTCCGCATCGACGGGGTGATGCACAAGGTCTTCGAGATGCCGCCGCCGGTGATGACCGCGGCGATCAGCCGGATCAAGGTGCTGGGCCGCATGGACCTGGGCGAGCGTCGGCGCCCCCAGGACGGCCGCATCAAGACGCGTTCGCCCGGCGGGCGCGAGGTCGAGATGCGCCTGTCGACCATGCCGACCGCCTTCGGCGAGAAGTGCGTGATGCGCCTGTTCGATCCGGACACGGCACTCAAGAGCATCGACCAGCTGGGGTTCAGCGCGGAGGAGGCCGCGGGCTGGAACGCGCTCGTGCAGCGCCCGCATGGCATCGTGCTGGTGACCGGGCCGACCGGGTCGGGCAAGACCACCACGCTCTACGCGACGCTCAAGCAACTGGCCACCGACGACGTCAACGTCTGCAGCGTCGAGGATCCGATCGAGATGGTCGCGCCCGAGCTCAACCAGATGCAGGTGCAGCCGGCGATCGACCTGGATTTCGCCAGCGGCGTGCGCACCCTGCTGCGGCAGGACCCGGACATCATCATGATCGGCGAGATCCGCGACCTGGAGACCGCGCAGATGGCGGTGCAGGCCGCGTTGACCGGCCACCTGGTGCTCTCGACCCTGCATACCAACGACGCCGCGTCCGCGGTCACCCGCCTCCTCGACCTGGGCGTGCCGCACTACCTGATCGCCTCGACGCTCAACGGCGTGCTCGCCCAGCGGCTGGTGCGCACCCTGTGCCCGCACTGCCGGGTGCCAGCCCCCTTGTCGCCGGAGGACTGGGCACCGTTGCTGGGCGAGGCCGAACCGCCCGCCGTGGCCACGCCCCGCACCGCGGCCGGCTGCCTGGAGTGTCGCAACACCGGCTTCCTCGGGCGCGTGGGCGTGTACGAACTGCTGACCCTCGACCCGGCCCTGCGCAGGCGCATCCAGCCGGGCATGGAGCTCGCGGCATTCGCCTCGGCCGCCATCGCCCAGGGCCTCAAGCCGCTGCGGCTGGCGGGCGCGGAGAAGGTCGCCGAAGGATTGACTACAATCGCCGAGGTGGTGTCCGTGCTGCCTCCCACGGAGTGAGCCCAGCGCCGGCGGGCGCGCTCGCGCGGGTCCGCCCGGTGGCCGCCGACCGGCCCGCGCTACCCTGACGTTTGCATCCCCCGCCCCGGTGCCCGGCAGCGCCGGGGCAGGGATGGACCCGCCCCGCCCCCGGCCTGCCTCCGCATGCCGCGCACACTTTCGCGCCTACCGGCGCCATCGAGATCCGAAGCCCCCATGTCGACTCCCTCCCCCGCATCGAAGTTCCTCATCATCGAGACCGGCCTGCCGATCGAGCCGATGCGCCGCCACGGCGACTTCGCCCACTGGATCCGCGTCGCCGGCGGACTGCATCGCGATGAATCGCCATCGGTGAACGTCGAGGCTGGCGCCGCGCTTCCGTCCCACGAAGGCCTGCTCGGGGTGATCGTGTCCGGCTCCGGGGCGATGGTCAGCGATCGGCTCGAATGGAGCGAGCGCACCGCCGCCTGGCTGGCCGACGCCGCGCGCGCCGGGATCCCGCTCTTCGGCATCTGCTACGGCCACCAGTTGCTGGCGCATGCGCTCGGGGGCGAGGTCGGCGACCATCCCGGCGGCCGCGAGATGGGCACCGTGGAGGTCGTCCTCGACCCGCTCGCCGCGGACGATCCGCTGCTGGGGCCCATGCCCGCTCGCTTCGATGCCCAACTCACCCATGTGCAGAGCGTGTTGCGCCTGCCCGACGGCGCGGTGGCCCTCGCCCATTCCGACCATGAGCCGCTGCAGGCCTTCCGCTGGGGCGACCAGGCCTGGGGCGTGCAGTTCCATCCCGAATTCAGCGCCACCCACATGCGCGGCTACATCCGTGCCCGCCGCACCGCGCTGCTGCGCGAGGACCTGGATGCCGACGCGCTGTTGCGCGGGGTCGGTGCCGCGCCCCAGGGCCGCCGCGTGCTGCGCCGCTTCGTCCACCATGCGCGCGGACTCGGGCGCGGCTGAGTCGGTCCGCTTCGACATCGGCCCCTCCGCTGGGCACACTGACACCCGCGGCGCGCCCTCCCCCAGAACGGTTTTCCCCGGAACACGACCCTGATGAATCCACACAGCCAGCCCCCGATCCACAAGCTCCCGGCCAGCAATGGCGCGCAATGGCTGCTCGACGGCTTTGCGTTGCTGCGCAAGGCCCCCCTCGCCCTCGGCCTGCTCGGCCTGATCTGGGGGGGTGTCTCGGCGCTGGCGTCCGTGACCGGCCAGCTGTGGCTCAGCCTCGTCCTGGCAGTGCTGGGACCGTTGCTGTTCGGTGGCGTGGTCTATGCCGCGCGCGAGGTCGACCTGGGCCGCAGCGCCCACCCCACGCACCTCATCCAGGGGCTGCGCGAGGGCAAGCTGTCGCGGTTCCTGGCGATGCTGCTGCCGCAACTGGCGGCACTGCTCGTGCTGGCGGCGCTGCTCGTGGCGATGATCGGCAGCGACCAGCTCCAGCACATGGCCGAGGTCATGGAGAAGCTGCAGGGCAACCCCAATCCGGATCCCGCGCTGGTGGAGTCCCTGCCGATCGGCGCGCTGTTCGCCTGGCTGGTGATGGTGCTGGTGGTCAGCCTGGTCGCCGGCTTCTTCACCTTCATCGCCATCCCCGACGTCATGTTCACCGAACGCGGCGGCATGTCGGCGATGGGCCTGAGCCTGCGCGCCTGCCTGCGCAACATCGGCGCCGTGCTGGTGTTCATGGTGCTGTTCGTGATCGTGCTGTTCGCCCTGACCATCGGCGTGCAGATCCTGGTGGCGATCCTCGGTTTCGCGATCGGCCAGATGCCCGCGCTGTTCATCGGGCAGCTCTTGCTGATGTCGCTCCTGCTGCCCCTGATCGGCGGCACCATCTATTCCGCGTGGCGCCACATGCTCGGCAGCGCGCCCACGCCTCCGCCGATGCCCAACGGCGGCATCGAAGCCTGAGAAGACTGGGGCTGGCGCGCCCGGCGAGGGCGCGCCAGAGCGCGCGACCCTAGTCGCGTTTCGGTACCAGCCAGCGCGAGGCGAGGATGCCGATCTCGTAGAGGGCCATCATCGGCACCGCCAGCATCAGCTGCGAGATCACGTCCGGGGGCGTCACCACCGCGGCGACGATGAACACGCCGACGATCGCGTAGCCGCGCGCCTCCCTCATCTGCGCCGGGGTGACCCAGCCCAGCAGGGAAAGGATCACCAGGGCCACCGGCAGTTCGAAGCTCAGGCCGAAGGCCAGGAAGATCACCAGCACGAAGTCGAGGTAGGCGTTGATGTCGGTCATCATCGACACGCCCTCGGGCGTGATGCCGGTGAGGAAGCCGAAGACCGTGGGCAGCACCAGGAAATACGCGAACGCGCAGCCCAGATAGAACAGGGCGACCGCCGAGGCCAGCAGCGGCAGGGCCAGGCGCTTCTCGCGCTGGTACAGGCCCGGCGCGACGAAGGCCCAGGCCTGGTAGAGCAGCCACGGCATCGACAGCACCAGGGCCACGAAGAAGGCGAGCTTGAGCGGCGCGAAGAACGGCGAGGCGACCTCGACCGCGATCATGTGCGCGCCTTCCGGCAGCTTGGCCAACAGGGGCGCGGCCAGCCAGCCGTACAGGCGGTTGGCGAAGGGCAGCATCACCAGCACCGCGGCGAGCAGGCCGAGCACGGCGCGCATGAGGCGGCTGCGCAATTCGATCAGGTGGTCGAGCAGGCGGGGCTCGTCGGTGTGCGCCGGGTCGACGCCCACGCCGCCGGTCGCGCTGGCCGGGTCAGGATCGCGATGCATGCGAGTCCTCCGGGTGGCGGGGCGCCCCGGTGTCCGGGGCGTCCGCCGGCGTGTCGGCATCCGGGCCCTGGCCCGCCCGCGGCGCGGGCGCTTCGGGCAGCGCCGCGTCCCCGGCGACCTCCCCGGGATCCGCCGCGGCGGCGCTGTCATCGGGCGATACCGCGGCCATGCCGCTCAGCGAACGGCGCACGTCGCCCGTGGAGGACTCCAGGTCGCGACGCAGGGCTTCACCGCCCTCGCGCAGGCTCTGGCCGGCCTCGCGCAGGTTGTCGCGTGCGTCGAGCAGGCTGCGCTTGAGTTCATCGTCGGCCAGCTCGCGC
>JAUIJO010000223.1 GCA_030431185.1 Gammaproteobacteria bacterium
GGGCGATGCCGTCCAGAACGATGTCGGCCACGCGGGTGGCCGCGTCCGGGCGCGCCATGCCACGCGCGGCCTTGGCCAGTCCCAGCAGGTCGATCCGCTCGCCGAGGATCTCCAGGGTCGCCGAGAGGCGCTCATGCAGGGAGGGGCCCTGCGGCAGCAGCATCGAGGCGCCGCGCACGCGCAGGTATTCGGCGTTCTTGGTCTGGTGGTCGTCGACCGCCTCCGGGAACGGCACCAGGAAGCTGGCCACGCCCACTGCGCAGACCTCGGCCAGCGTCAGCGCGCCTGCCCGGCACACCACGACGTCGGCCCAGGCATAGGCCTGCGCCATGTCGGCGATGAAGGGTTCGACCGTCGCCGCGACATGCGCGTCGGCATAGGCCTGGCGGGTCGCGTCGAACAACTTGTCGCCGGACTGGTGGCGCACTTCGCAGCGGATTGTCCTCGGCAGCGCCGCGACCGCGCGCGGCACGGCCTCGTTCAGCGCGCGGGCGCCCTGGCTGCCACCCAGCACCAGCACCCGGATCGGGCCTTCCCGACCTTCGAAGCGCTGCTCCGGGGGCGGTACCGCGAGGATCGCCTCGCGCACCGGGTTGCCCACCCACTGTTCGTCCAGGGTCGGGAAGGCACCGGGGAAGCCGACCAGCACGTCGCGCGCCATCCGCGCGAGCACGCGGTTGGTCAGGCCCGGCGCGCGGTTCTGTTCGTGCACGATGAGCGGGATGCCGAGCTGGCGTGCGGCCAGGCCCCCGGGACCGGCCGCGAATCCGCCGAAGCTGATCACCGCGCGCGGCTGCATGGCGCGCAGCAGGCGCTTGGCATCGGCGACGGCGCGCCACAGCCGCATGGGCGCGCCGAGCTTGGCCACCAGGCCCTTGCCACGGATTCCGCTCACCCGGATCACGTCGATCGACAGGCCGTGCTGGGGCACCAGGCGGGTCTCCATGCCCGCCTCCGAGCCGATCCAGCGCACGGGCACCCCACGGGCCTGGATCGCCGCGGCGACCGAGAGTCCCGGGAAGATGTGCCCGCCCGTGCCGCCCGCCAGGATCACCACCGGCGCGTCGCCGCCGGCCGTCATGACAGCCTCCCGAGCACCGGCTCGATGCGCGGCTGCAGGCGGCTCGTGCCGCGCGCGGGACGCGACGCCTCCAGCGAGCTCCGCGGCGCACCGGGCGCGGGCGCCGGCGTGGGCGCCAGGGGCGATGGCGGGGTATCGGGTGCTTCGCCGCGCAGGCGCGCCACCTGGCGCTGGGCGCGCTCGAGTTCGTAGGAGACACGCAACAGGAGGCCCATCGCCAGGCAGGTCATCAGGACGCTGGAACCGCCCGACGAGATCAGCGGCAGGGTCAGGCCCTTGGTCGGCAACAGGCCCAGGTTCACGCCGATCGACACGAAGCTCTGCAGGCCGATCCACAGTGCGATCCCGAAGGCGAGGTAGCCGGAGAAGTGGCGGCGCATCTCGACGCATTGCAGGCCGATCCACAGGGCGCGGCCCACCAGCAGGGCATACAGACCGATCACGGCGCACACGCCGACGAAACCCAGTTCCTCGGCGATGACCGCGAGGATGAAGTCGGTATGCGCCTCGGGCAGGTAGTAGAGCTTCTGGATCGAGCTGCCCAGTCCCACGCCGAACCATTCGCCACGGCCCGCGGCCATCAGGGCGTTGGTCAGCTGGTAGCCACTGCCGAACGGATCCGCCCAGGGATCCATGAACGAGGTCAGGCGGCGCATGCGATAGGGTTCGAGCACCGCGATGAAGGCCAGGACGGGCAGGCCGATCAGCACCGGTCCGAACATGCGCGGCATGTTGACGCCGCCGAGCACCAGCATGCCCGCGGTGATCGCCAGCAGGAGCGAGGACGAACCGAAGTCCGGCTGCAGCAGCAGCAGCGCGACCAGCACGACGACGACGCCCAGCGGCTTGAGCATCGCGATCCAAGTCGCGTTGACCTCGTCGCGGAAGCGCACCAGGTAGCTGGCCAGCCAGATGATGAAGAGCACCTTGACCGCCTCGACCACCTGGAAGTTGGACACGCCCAGGTTGATCCAGCGGTGCGCGCCCTTGACGCTCACGCCCAGGCCGGGGATGAACACCAGCAACAGCAGCACCACGCAGCCCAACAGCATCAGGTGGTTGTGGCGCTCGACGGTCTTGAGCTCGGTGCGGGCCGCGACGAAGGCCAGCACCGCGCCGCCGCCCAGGAACATCAGGTGCCGGCTGAGGTAGTGGAAGGGGTCGGCATCCTGGTAGATGGAACTGGATCCGACCATCACCACGCCCAGCGACGCCAGCGCCAGCACGACGCCCAGCAGCCAGGGGTCGAAACGCCCCTGGATGTCGTCGATGCGGGTGGCCTGCCGGGACGCGTGTTCGCTCATCAGCGCACCTTCAATGTCGCGAGGCCGACGAGCACGAGCACCACCGAGATGATCCAGAAGCGCACGATCACGCGCGGCTCGGGCCAGCCCTTGAGTTCGAAGTGGTGGTGGATCGGCGCCATCCGGAAGACGCGCTTGCCGGTGAGCTTGAACGAGGCGACCTGGATCATCACCGACAGCGTTTCGATCACGAACACGCCGCCCATGACCACCAGGACCAGTTCCTGGCGGACGATCACCGCGATCGTGCCGAGCACCGCGCCCAGGGCCAGGGCGCCGATGTCGCCCATGAACACCATCGCCGGATAGGTGTTGAACCACAGGAAGCCCAGGCCCGCGCCCGCGATCGCCGCGCAGATGATCACCAGCTCGCCGGCGCCGGGCACGCGCGGGATCTGCAGGTATTCGGCGAACTGCGCGTGGCCGGACGCGTACGCGAACACGCCCAGCGCGCAGGCCACCAGCACGGTGGGCATGATCGCCAGCCCGTCCAGGCCGTCGGTCAGGTTCACCGCGTTGGAGAAACCGACGATCCAGAAGTAGGCGATGGCGACGAAGCTGATGCCGGCCAGGGGCAACGCCACCGCCTTGAAGAAGGGCACGTAGAAGTTGGTCGCGGCCGGGACGTCGGCGGTGTAGTACAGGAACAGGCCCGCGCCCAGGCCGAACAGCGACTGCAGCAGGTACTTCCAGCGCGACTTCATGCCATTGGGGTCGCGCTTGACGATCTTGATCCAGTCGTCCCACCAGCCGATCCAGCCGAAGGCGACCATCACCAGCAGCACCAGCCACACGTAGCGGTTGCGCAGGTCGCCCCACAGCAGCACCGCGGCCAGGATGGTCAGCAGGATCAATGCCCCGCCCATGGTCGGCGTACCGGCCTTGGAGAAGTGCGATTCCGGCCCGTCCTTGCGGATCGGCTGCCCACCCTTGAGCTGGGCGAGGCGGCGGATCACTGCCGGGCCCCACCACAGCGACAGGCCCAGCGACGTGAGCGCCGCCAGGATGCCGCGGAAGGTCAGGTAGCCGAACAGGGCGAAATGCCCCTGCAGCTGCTCGAGCCAGCGAAAGAGTTCAAGCAGCATGGGGGTCCCCCGTGTTGGATTCGGTGGCGGCCGGCGACCGCAACAGCGCTGCCACGATCCGGTCCATCGCGCTGCCCCGCGACCCCTTGACCAGCAGTCGCGTGTCCGCGCCGATCCGGCCGGCCAGCGAAGCGGCCAGGGCATCGTGGCTGTCGAAGGTCTCGGCCCCGTCGCCGAACGCGCGCGCGGCACAGGCGCTCATCGGGCCCAGGGCGAACAGGCGCTGGACGCCCGAGGCCCGGGCGCGACGCCCCACTTCGGCGTGCATCGCCTCGGCGTCGTCACCGATCTCGCGCATGTCGCCCAACACCAGCCAGGCCTCGCCCCCGAGGGCGACGAGGGTCTCGATCGCGGTGACCATCGAACCGGGATTGGCGTTGTAGCTGTCGTCGATCAGCCACCCGCCCTCGCCCAGGCGATGCGACACCAGGCGCCCGGCCACCGGCCGTGCCGCCTCCAGGCCTTCGACGATGGTGTCGAGGTCCGCGCCCGCGCCCAGCGCCATCGAGGCGGCCGCCAGGGCATTGGCGATGTTGTGCCGTCCGGGCAGCGAGAAGTCCACCGGCCGGTCGCCCAGCGGCGTGGCCAGCACGAAACGGGAGCCGGCCCCTTCGAGCACGATGTCGCGCGCCCCGACGTCCGCGCTGGCCTCCAGGCCGAAGCGGATCAGGCGGCGCCCATGCGCGCGCTCCGCGAAATAGGGGGCGAACGCATCGTCGGCGTTGATCAACGCCACGCCATCGGCGGGCAGCGCGTCGTAGATCGCGGCCTTGGTGTCGGCGATGCCGAGCAGGCTGCCCATGCGCTCGAGGTGCGCCGGAGCGACGTTGTTGACCAGCGAGACGTCCGGCGGCGCGATCCGGGTCAGGTACGCGATGTCGCCGGGCTTGCCGGCGCCCATCTCGTAGATCGCGAACGGCGCGTCCCCGGGCGCATCCAGGACCGCCAGCGGCAGTCCGATCTCGTTGTTGCGGTTGCCCGGCGTGGCGTACGTGCCCGGGGCGGCCCGCTGCATGATCGCCGTGACCAGCGCCTTGACGCTGGTCTTGCCGTTGCTGCCGGTGATCGCG
>JAUIJO010000224.1 GCA_030431185.1 Gammaproteobacteria bacterium
TAGAATGCGGCCATGAATTCCCGCAGGCCTTTCGCCCTCCTCGCCCTCGCCGCCGCCCTGCTCCTGCCCGCGAACCCCGCGCAGGCCTGGGGCCGCCTCGGCCATCGCCTGGTCGCCGACCTGGCCTGGGACGGCATGAGCCCGGCCGCCCGCAGGCAGGCGCTCGTCCTCCTGCAGGGAGAGCCCGAGCCCAGCCTCGCCGGGGTGGCCAGCTGGGCCGACGACCTGCGCGCCAGCGACCCCGGGCTGGGCCGGCGCAGTGTCCGCTGGCACTACGTCAACGTCGCCGAGAACGACTGCCACTACGATGCGCCGCGACACTGCCCGGGAGGCAACTGCGTCGTCGGGGCGATCGAGGCGCAGACGGCGATCCTCGCCGACCCGGGACGTTCGCGCGCCGAGCGCCTGCAGGCGCTGAAATTCGTGGTCCACTTCATTGGCGACGTCCACCAGCCCCTGCATGCGGCCTATGCCCGCGACAAGGGCGGCAACACCGTGCAGGTCAATCTCGATGGCAAGGGCAGCAACCTGCATGCACTTTGGGACAGCGGCCTTCTCGACGCAGGCGGCCTCGACGAGGCCGGCTGGCTCGCGCGCCTGCGGTCGACGCCGCAGGCGGTGATGCCCGGCGCGGCACCCGCCGCGGCGAGCTGGGCCGAGGCTTCCTGCCGGGTTGCCATGCAGCCGGGGTTCTATCCCCCACGATCCAGGCTCGGACAGGACTACGTGATGCGCTGGACGCCGGTGGCGGAAGCCCGTTTGCGCGACGCGGGCCACCATCTGGCGGCGACCCTGAACCAGGCCCTGGCCGCGCGCTGACGCAGCGGAGGCCTGGTCGTTCCGGAGGTCGCTGCGGCGGCTGCCGGATCCCTGCTCAGGGTGCCGGCGTCGCCAGCAGTTCGCGGACCCGCGGCTCCAGGCTGTCCAGCCCCGCCGAGCGGCCGAATGCAATGGCCTCCTCCAACGGCATGCCGCCCTCGGTCGCGGCGCCCACGGCGAGCAGCGCACCGACGCGGTTGCCCGATGCGCAGTGGACCAGGAGGGTGCCGGGGGCGTCCTCGACGAGCGACCAGAGCACCGTCGCCTTGTCCCGCGTGACGCCGGCGGCACCGTCGACCGGCAGGGCGACATGGGTCAAGCCCGACGCCGACGCCTCGGCGGCCTCGTCGCGTCCCGCCATCTCCTCCGCGGTCCGCAGGTTCACCACGGTTCGGGTGCCGAGTGCGGCGAGGGTTTCCCAGTCCGCGGGGGCGGGCTGCCCGGCCGTCATGAGCCCCGGCCGGGGTGTCCTGAAATGGGGAATCGCTTGTGCGTTCTTCATGATGGCATCCATTGGAGGGGGTGGCGCTGCCCATGCCACGGGCATCGTCGACAGGCACAGCAAACCGGCGATCGCCGCCACGGCGCCGAGCGACCGTCCCCGCGGGCGGGCAAGCCGGCTCATCGATCCGCGGCGCAGTAAATGTCGTGCAAGGTCGCCATGACCTGTTGCGACGGTCCCGACCGCAGCGCGTAGAAGACCTGCACCCCGTCGCGCCGCGCGACCACGATGCCGGCCTCGCGAAGGATCGCGAGATGTTGCGACAGCGCGGACTGCGAAAGCGAAAGACGCGCGTAAAGCTCGCTGACACCCAGTTCCCCCTCCACCAGGTGGCACAGGATCATCAGGCGCTGGGGATTGCCCAGCGTGCGCAGGAGCATCGAGGCTTCGGCGGCATGTACCTGCATCCGGTCGATGTCGATGGGGGCCGGGGCGACCGGCAAGGCTGGACTCACGATGGGCTCCGGAGAGGACGTGGGGGAATGGGACGCGTGCATTATAACAGCTATTGCTAAATTAGCAATTACTAATATAATAGCCACGTCCCGCGCGGAGATTTCGCATGAACACCCTCGTCCACCCCTTCTTCCATGCCGACACGAGCACATGGACCTACCTGGTCCACGCCGAAGGCGACCGGCATGCCGCGGTCATCGATCCCGTCCTCGATTTCGATCCCAAGGCCGGCCGCACGTCCACAACCTCGGCGCAGGCCCTGGTCGATGCCGTGCAGGCACGCGACCTCGAGGTCGCGTGGATCCTGGAAACCCACGCCCACGCCGACCACCTCAGCGCCGGCCACTGGCTGAAGGCACGATGGCCCGACGCGACCCTCGCCATCGGGGAAGGCATCCGCGAAGTGCAGAAGACCTTCCGGCCGATCTTCAACCTGGGCGACGACTTCCCCGTCGACGGCTCGCAGTTCGACCGCCTGCTGCGCGACGGCGAGACCTTCGACATCGGCCCGCTCCAGGCGCGCGTCATCGCGGTCCCCGGACACACCCGTGACAGCAACGCTTTCCTCATTGGCGACGCACTGTTCACCGGCGACTCGCTGTTCATGCCCGATGGCGGCACCGCGCGTTGCGACTTCCCGGGCGGCGACGCACGCACGCTGTACCGGTCCATACGCAAGCTGTTCGACACCCTGCCCGACGACACGCGGGTGTTCGTCTGCCACGACTACGGTCCGGGCGGCCGCGAGGTGGCATGCGAAACCACGATCGGCGCGCAGGTGCGCGACAACATCCATGTCGGGGCCGGCATCGGGGAAGACCGCTACGTGGAGATGCGCGAGACCCGCGATGCGACGCTGGCCATGCCCACCCTGATCCTGCCGTCGGTGCAGGTGAACATCCGCGCCGGCGAGCTGCCGCCCGCCGAGGACAATGGCGTGCGCTACCTCAAGCTGCCCCTCGACAGGCTTTGACGCGGAGGACCCGGCATGGGCGCAGTCACTGAGTTCACCCCCCTCGCCTCGCTGGCCGGCGGTGCCCTGATCGGCCTGGCGGCGACCTGGCTGCTCGCATCCATCGGGCGCATCGCCGGCATCAGCGGCGTGCTCAACCAGGCGGTCGAGCAACGCGACGGCCGTGCCTGGCGGCTCGCGTTCCTGGCCGGACTGGTCCTCGCCGCAGGCGCCTGGTTCCACGCCAACGGCGTGCTGCCGCGCACGGGCTTCCCGCTGCCGACGCTGGTGGCGGCGGGCCTGCTGGTCGGCGTCGGCACCCGGCTGGGCAACGGCTGCACCAGTGGCCATGGCATCTGCGGCCTGGCACGCTTCTCAAGGCGTTCGCTGGTGGCGGTGGCGGTGTTCATGGCCTGCGGCTTCGCGACGGTGTACGTCGTCCGCCACCTCGCTGGAGTCGCGCCATGAGACCCGTACTGCACGCGCTCGTCGCCGGCGCCCTGTTCGGACTCGGACTGGCGATATCGGGCATGACCGATCCCGACAAGGTGCTCAATTTCCTCGACGTCGCGGGGACCTGGGATCCCTCGCTGGCCCTGGTCATGGGCGGTGCCCTCGCGGTGAGCCTGCCCGGCTATGCCTGGGTCCGCCGGCGTCAGCGCACGTTCTGCGACGTGCCCTTGCCGGCCGCGCCGTCCACGCGCCTGGACGGCCGCCTGCTGGCCGGTAGCGCGCTGTTCGGCGTGGGCTGGGGCCTGGCCGGCTACTGCCCGGGACCGGCGCTGGCGAACCTGGCGCACGGCGGCCTCGAAGCGGTTGTGTTCGTCCTCGCCTTGCTGGCAGGCTCGGGACTGGCCCGCTTCCTGGTTCCAGCCCGTTGAGCGAAACCGAACTGATCCTCGCCGTGCTGCTGCTCGGCGTGGCCGCCCTCTATTCCTCGGTCGGCCACGCCGGCGCCAGCGGCTACATCGCGATGATGGCGCTGATGGGCCTCGCGCCGGAGCAGATCCGTCCGACCGCGCTGACCCTCAACCTGCTGGTGGGCGGCATCGGACTGTTCCGCTTCTGGCGCAACGGCCACGTCCGATGGCGCAACGTGCTGCCCTTCGTACTGGCGTCCGCACCGGCGGCCTTCTTCGCCGCGCAGGTGCGCTTGCCGAAAGAGAGCTACTCATTCCTGCTGGGCGTGGTACTGCTGGTCGCGGCGATCGGCGTGTTCCGCCACGCGTCGCATGCCGAGGAAGAAGACGCGGCAACGGCCGGCCGGCGCGTGCCATGGGTACCGGGGCTGCTGACCGGGGCCGTGATCGGCGTGCTGTCCGGATTGACCGGCACCGGCGGTGCCATCTTCCTCACCCCGCTCCTGCTGTTCGCGCGCTGGATGCCCACGCGCGAAGCCAGCGGCACCTCGGTGGCCTTCGTCTGGATCAACTCGCTGACCGCGCTCGCTGGCCTCCTTCACGCCACCGGCAGCCTGCCGACGGCACTGCCCCTGTGGCTCGGCGCAGTCGCCATCGGCGCGCTGATCGGCACGCAGATGGGACTGCACTGGTTGCCGGTGAAGGGACTCCGCCGCGCGCTGGGTGTCGTACTGGTGATCGCGGCGGCGAAGCTGTTCTTTGCCTGAGTTCGACCCTCAGCGCTGGACGAAGACCGTCTCCAAGGCAACGGGGTCGACGCCTGCGCCCCCTGCCGCGCCCTCTTCAGGCGGATTGCCGTCCGCTTCGAAATGTATCGGTAGCCGGGTCCGGGACGGCACGGGCTTGCCATTCCTGACTGCGGGGTTGAAGCGCCACT
>JAUIJO010000008.1 GCA_030431185.1 Gammaproteobacteria bacterium
TCCCAGAGGCGGCGGGCATGGATGCCGGCGATGTCCTTCAACACGTCGGTACGGATGCCGAGGCGGTCGAGGGTCGGCTTCAGCCGGACATTGATTTCATCCGAGCTCAATCGACGCGGGGCGTCGATGTGGGCCAGGCCGGCGATGGCAACGTGTTGGAACAGCATGGCGGCAGCTACCAAAAACGGAAAAGCGCGCCAGCATACCGCGTTGGCACCGACCTTGCATCCGCCACCGCATGGGCGCGGAAATGGAACTCAGCCGCCCAGCGGATAGGTCCGCGCGGCGCCCGCCTGGGGCGCGGGGGGTGCGACGGCACTGGCGTTGCCGTTGCAGCGGTAGCCGGCGAAGCGCTGCTCGCCATCAATGGGCTCGCCGAGCGGCTGGATGGTGTCGGCGCCGAGGCCGGGGCCTTCGTTGCGCGCCAGGGTTTCCAGCTCTTCGCGCACCCGCAGGGCGTTGCGGTCGTAGAACGCCACGCTGTCCTTCACCGACACGCTGATCTCGCCCAGCTTCTGGCAGCCCGTCGGCGCGGCGCCGGCGCCGAGCACCCGGACGGCGCTCGCACCCGGCGCCATGTGCACCCAGGTGCAGCCGGCCAGGCCGCTGGAAAGCACGAGGAGGCTGGCGGTGACGGGAATCAGGATTCGACGCATGGCGATGAAGGTCCGCGTGAGGTGGCGGGGAGGGGGCGGACATCCGGTCGCGTGGCGCCGGGGACGCCCTCCGTCCCATGGAAACAGGGCGCCGGGGCGCCCTGCAAGAGGTGTCGGCCCATTCATACAGGCCGTCACCCTCCCCGCCGCTGAACGACGGGGAGGGGTGTCGCTTACTGCCCCGGCTTGCCGTCGCCGTCGAGGACCTGCACGTCGCCGAGCCCCAGGGCGCGGATCGGTGCCTCGATCGCCTTGAGGTCGCCGACCACGACCCAGGTCAGCTGGGCCGGATCGATCGCCTTGGCCGCCTCGGCGACCTCCGCGGGGGTCATCGCCTGGATCTCGGCATTGCGCTCGACGATGTAGTCGTCCGGGCGGTCGTAGCGGACGATGCCGCCGATGGTGCCCATCACCGATCCGGCGGTCTCGTAGGCGCCCGGCAGGCTGCGGCTCTCGTTGGCCTTGATGCGGTCGATCTCGGCCTGCGTCGGCGGCGCCTTGCCGCTGACGTATTCGCTGATCTCGCGCTGCATCTCCGCCAGCGACTCGGCGGTCTTGTCGATCTGCACCGGCGCCAGCGCCAGCCACGGACGCTGGCCCAGGGCATTGGTCATGAGGCTGCGCGCACCATACGACCAGTGCTTGTCCTCGCGCAGGTTCATGTTGAGGCGGGCGACGAAGGAACCGCCGATCACCTCGTTGGCCATCTGCAGCAGGGTCTCGCCATCGCTGCCGGTGGGCGGCATCAGCTCGCCGGCGAAGATGTTCGCCTGCACCGCGCCCGGCTGGTCGATCAGGTAGACCTTGGCCTTGGCGGGACGCGCGACCTCGGCGACCGCCGGGGTGGCCGGCGCATCGCCGTTGCCCTTCCAGTCGCCCAGGTGCCTGTCGAGGACCGGCACGATCTGCTTGAGCGTGGTGTCGCCGACGACGATCAGGGTCGCGTCCTCCGGGCGCACCCAGGCCCGGTGGTAGGCCGTCAGGTCGTCGCGGCCGAGCGAGGCGATGGAGGCCTCGGTGCCGGTGCCGCTGAACGGGATCCCGTAGGGGTGGCCTTCGCCGTAGAGCAGCGGCGGCAGCACGCGCAACGCGGCCGAGCTCGGGTTCGCCTTTTCCTGCTTGATGGCGGCGATCCAGCTGGCCTTCACGCGGTCGATCTCGGCGGGGTCGAAGCGCGGCTGGCGCAGCATCGTCGCGAACAGCTCCAGCGACGGATCGACGTTCTCCTTCAGGGCCGACAGGTAGGCGCTGCCGCCGTCGAGCGACGCGCTCGCGCCCAGGTTGGCGCCCAGGGCTTCGGCACGGTCGCGGAACGCCAGCGCGTCGTAGTCGCCCGCGCCTTCGTCGAGCATGCTCATGGCGAAGCTGGAAGCGCCCAGCTTGCCGTCCGCATCGGCCTTGTAGCCGCCATTGAACTCGTAGCTGAACTGCACGACGGGGACGTCGTGGCGCTCGGCGAGGATCACCTGGGTGCCGTTCTTGAGTTGGGCGCGCTGCAGTTGCGGGAAGGTCAGGGTCGGGAAGTCGGTGGGCATCGGCACGCCGGTGCTGCGGTCCACGCCGTCACCGGTGGTGCGATAGGCGGGATCGACGGCGGGGGTCGCGAACGGCGCCGGGGTCTCGGCCGGCTCCTCGGCCAGCGCGCTGCGCTCACCCGGCTCGACGACCAGGGTGTGCGAGCCTTCGCCGAGCCACTTGCGTCCCACGGCCTGCACGTCGGCGGCGTCGGTCGCGGCGATGTTGGCCAGCGACTCGCGGAAGCATCCCGGGTCGTCCTCGTACACCGCGCACTCCGCCAGGGCGTCGGCCTTGCCGCCGAAGCCGCCGATGCGTTCGATGCCGCGGATGAAGCCGGCGCGGTACACGGTCTTGGCCTGGGCCAGCTCGGCTTCGGTCGGGCCTTCGGCGACCAGCTTCTCCAGCTCTTCGTCGACGATCGCCTCGACCCGGGCGACGTCCACGCCTTCCTTCACGCTGACCATGACCATGAAGTTGGACCCGAGCTGCGAGCCATAGGCGCCGGTGCTGACGCTGTCGGCCAGCTTGTCGCCATGCACCAGGCGCTTGTCCAGGCGCGAGGAAGCGCTGCCACCGAGCACCTGCGACAGCACCTGCAGCTGGTCGAGGTCGCGGGTGCCGACCTGGGCCACGTTCCACACGCGGTAGATGCGCGCCTGCGGCACCTTGTCCTGCATCACCTCGCGGGTGTCGGCCGGGCGCTTGGCCACGTCCACCGCCGGCTGAGCCATGGTCGGGCCGGCGGGGATGTCGCCGAAGTACCTGGCGACCTTGGCCTTGGCGGTGGCGACGTCGATGTCGCCGGCCAGCACCAGCACCGCGTTGTTGGGGCCGTACCAGGTGCGGAACCAGGTCTTCACGTCCTCCAGCGATGCGGCATTGAGGTCGTTCATCGAGCCGATGGTGCTGTGGTGGTACGGATGGCCCTTCGGGTACAGCGCGCGCCCGAGCTTCTCCCAGACCTGGCCATAGGGCTGGTTCTCGCCCTGGCGCTTCTCGTTCTGGACCACGCCGCGCTGCTCGTCGAGCACCTTCTGGTCGATGGCGCCGAGCAGGTGGCCCATGCGGTCGGACTCCATCCACAGCGCCATGTCGAGCGCGGTTGTCGGCACGTTCTGGAAGTAGTTGGTGCGGTCGGAATTGGTGGTGCCGTTCATGTCGGTCGCGCCGACCAGTTCGAAGGGCTCGAAGTACTCGCCGCGGTGGTTCTCCGAACCGTTGAACATCAGGTGCTCGAACAGGTGGGCGAAGCCACTGCGGCCGGTCGGCTCGTCCTTGCTGCCGACGTGGTACCACACGTTGACCGCGACGATCGGCGCCTTGCGGTCGGTATGCACGATCACGCGCAGGCCGTTGGGCAGGGTGAACTCTTCGTAGGCGATATCGACCTTCGCCCCGGTCGCGGCATGCGCGGGAATGGCGGCGCCGCCGGCGAAGCCACCCAGGGCAGTGGCCAGCGCGACGGCCAGCACGCCGCGCCCCATCAGGCGCCGTCCCGCGCCTCCGGTGTTGCGGGTGGAACGGGACACAGGCGCGGTGCGCAGGCTGCGGACAACGAAACTCATGTACATCTCCCCTTCGTTCTTGATGGTGGCGCGGCGCCCACCATGGCGCCGGATGTCGGTGAAACGGTTCATCCTAGCCCAGGCCCGCGCCCCCGCCGTGGGCCACAAGTCCCGCCTGCCCCCCTGTCGGCCCACACCCGGCCTGCACCCGGCGTGTGCTGGGATGCGGGTGCGGGTCCCGCCGCGCCATCACAGGAGCCCTGCCATGCCCTCCCCCCGCCGCTGCCTGGTCACGGGCGCCAACCGGGGCCTCGGACTGGCGTTCACCGAGGCCCTGCTCGAGCGCGGGGAGCACGTGGTCGCCACCGCCCGGAAACCCGGGCGTGCGACCGCGCTCAACGCCCTGGCCGGGGAATACCCGGGGCGGCTGCATCTGTTGCCGCTGGAACTGGGCGACCCCCGCTCCATCGATGCCCTGGTCCGCGAACTCCCCCTGGTCTGCGAGGGCATCGACCTGCTGGTCAACAATGCCGGCGTGCTGCATTCCGGCGAGCGCTTCGGCAGCGTGCCCGCCGCCAACCTCGACGACAGCTTCCGCACCAATGCCAGCGGCCCGTTGCAGCTGGCCCAGGCGCTGGCGAAACAGATCGCCGACGGCGCAAGGGTCGCCAACATCGCCTCGTCCTGGGGATCGATCGCCGGGCTCGAAGCATTCCGCACCCCGTCCTATGCGATTTCCAAGGCCGCGCAGAACATGGTCACCGCACTGCTGGCCAAGGCGCTGGCGCCCCGGGGGATCGTGGTGCTGGCGCTCAACCCGGGCTGGGTCCGGACCGACATGGGCGGTACCCACGCCGAGCTTTCCGCGGACGAGGCGGTGGCCGGGTTGCTGCAGGTGATCGACGCCGCCGGCGCGGCGGACAGCGGGCGTTTCCTCGACTGGCGCGGCGAAGACGTACCATGGTGAGGCTTCGTCGCGGCCGTCCTGGCCGCCCCCCCTTGTCCAGGCGCTCCGGCCTTGGCGTGATCCGGGCAAGCCCCGCGTCGACGCCCACCGACCCCCCGGGGCGCCGTCGCCGGAATGCCCGATGTTCGACGTCATCCTCTACCAGCCCGAGATCCCGCCCAATACCGGCAACGTGATCCGCCTGTGCGCCAACACCGGCGCGCGCCTGCACCTGGTCGCCCCGCTCGGGTTCGATATCGACAACAAGCAGCTGCGGCGCGCCGGCCTCGACTACCACGAGTACGCGCACATGCAGGTGCACGAGGATTTCGACCGCGCGCTGGCCACGATCGCGCCCCGGCGGCTGTTCGCCCTGAGCACGCGCGGCCGAAACCGCTACGACAGCCCCCACTATGCCGAGGGCGACGCCTTCCTCTTCGGCCCCGAGACACGCGGCCTGCCGGACGCGGTGCTCGACGCCCTGCCGCCCGGGCAACGCCTGAGGCTGCCGATGCGGCCCGACAACCGCAGCCTCAACCTGTCCAACAGCGTGGCCGTGGTGGTCTTCGAGGCCTGGCGCCAGCACGGCTTCCCCGGCGGCGCCTGAACCCACTTTGCTGAATGCTTATCACCGGGTTTTCACATCTGATCCAGATAACTAGGGCTCATTCGCCATCAAAGCGCATGCTGAGGCAGCCGCTGGCGATCCCCCGACCATGGCCTGGGACAGGGAGGTCGGGGCGACGTCGGCTCGTGCGTTCGAGAGTTCGCTTGGGGTTCGGGATCCAGATGAAGAAAAAGCACGCAACAGTCCGCTTCCGCGTCTGCACGTTGTCGGCTGCCATTGCATTCGCCGCACTGCCCGCGCATGCGCAGGAGAACGATTCGTTGTCGATGGAACAGCGGATGCAGCGGCTGGAGCAGCGACAGGCCGAGTACGAACGCGAACTCGCGCAGCGCGATGCCCGCATCCGCGAGCTGGAGGATCAGCTGGCGACGAAGCCCACCGCGCCGCCGGAAAACGCGCCATTCGCCGCATCGCCTCCCGCTCCGGCGCCGGTCATCGCGACCCCGCCGCCCACGCCCTCCGCGCCGACAACTGCAACCCCCGACTTCACCCCGGCCGTCGCCGGTTCCGACGAAGCCAACGAGAGTCCGTTCGGACTATTCGCGCCCGGCAAGGGCTTCACTGTGGCCAAGACCGACTGGGGCGAACTGCAGCTCAGCCTGTTCACCTATCTGCGCTACCTCAACCAGGAAGGGCTGGACGACACCTACATCGATCACTTCGGCGACGTGAAGAATGTCGACATCCGCAACGACTTCCAGGTCAACAAGGTCTTCCTGTACACCAAGGGCTGGTTCCTGGACCCGCGCTTCACCTATAACTTTTATGTCTGGAGCAGCGCCACCGCACTCGGGACCGACACCAACACGCTGGTGGCCGGCAGCTTGGGCTACAAGTTCGACGATGCCCTCAGCATCGGCGGTGGCGTCTCGGCACTGCCTTCGACGCGAAGCCTGGACGGCCAGTTCCCGTTCTGGCACCGCGTGGACGCGCGCCTGATCGCCGACGAGTTCATGCGTGGCAGCTTCACGCAGGGCGTCTGGGCCAACGGCCGCATCGCGGAGGGGCTCGACTACAAGGTCATGCTGGGCAACAACCTCAGCGCCTTCGGCGTGGCGGCCGCGCAGCTTGACGACAAGTTCGACACTTGGGCGGCCTCGCTCATCTGGATGCCGACCACCGGCGAGTTCGGCCCACGGGCCAACTTCGGCGACTACGAGTACCACGAAGACCTTGCCACCCTGTTCAGCGTGCACTTCACCAGCAGCACCGAGGACAAGCAGAGCCAGGCCACCAGCGAGGCGCCCGAGAACACGCAAATCCGGCTGTCGGACGGCGCCACGCTGTTCACGCCCGACCTGCTCGCGCCAGGCGTGACGATCGATCAGCTCGACTACCGCATGCTCGCCCTGAGCGCTGGGCTCAAGTACCGGGGTTTCTATCTAGAGGGCGAGGCCTATCGCCGCTGGCTCGATGACTTCAGGGCCAACGGCGCGCTGCCGGTGGACGAGCTGACCGACGACGGCTTCCAGCTCAAGGCGTCGATGATGGCCGTCCCCGATACGCTCCAGGTGTTCGTGAATGGCTCCAAGATCTGGGGCGAGTACGGCGACCCTTGGGACGCTGGGGTCGGCTTCAACTGGTGGCCGTTCAAGAAGCGCGGTTTCCGCATCAACGGCGAGCTTGTCTTCATCAACGATTCGCCGGTCGGGGCCTACAGCCTGCCCTATCCCGTTGGTGCCAATGGTTGGCTGTTCGTAACCAGCGCCGAAGTCGCGTTCTGAAACCCACTACCTCCGGAGACTCCCATGTCCAAGCTGTTTGCCAAGAGCACCGTCGCCGCTTCTGTCCTGCTTGCGCTCTCGGGGTGCGCGTCGAACCCCGCTTCCGAGTCGACCCCCACGCCCGCGCCCGCGCCCGCGCCCGCCGGCGACGATGCCGTGGCCGCCGCGCCCGACCTGGGGTCCAAGCGATCGCTTGCCTCGTTCCTCCAGCCCAGCAGCGAGCAGACCTGCTTCAACCGCGATACCGAGCCCTACACCGCCGTCGTCGACTCGCACTTCCACCCCCGCCCGTTTGGCGGCCAGGCGATCCCGCCCGAAACGCTGTTCGCCTATCTCGACAAGGCGGGAGTCCGCTTCATCAACTACTTCGGCATCGGGCAGATCCTCGACATGAAATCGGACTGCACGTATTACCTGGACTGCCCGGGTGTGTCGGCGCTGCCCAGCATCAAGAACGACTTCGTCAATGGCATGCAGACCAAGGCATTCCCGCACGACAACCTCAACATCATCCTGTCGATGACCTTCATCGACCTGGCCAACCCACAGGGCTCGGCCGAGATGATCGCCCTGTACGACAAGGAATACCCGGGCATGTTCAAGTGGGCCGGCGAGCTGAACGTGATCAAGCAGGCCCTGCTCAAGAACAACCACCAGCCCGCTACTATGGCGTCGATCGACCAGTGGGCGCCTTTCATGAAGGTCCTTCGCGAGCGCGGCATACCGGTCACCCTGCACTCAGACCTTGGCAACGATGCCGAGCCGACCAAGTTCCTTCCCTTGATGCAGCACATCCTGGAAACCTACCCGGACAACAAGATCGTCTGGGCGCACATGGGCCTGTCCAAGGAGCTGAGCAAAATGCCGCCCGACAAGCACATCGCCATCATGAAGGGGCTGCTGGACAAGTATCCGAACCTGATGCTCGATATCTCCTGGGACGTGCTCTACAACTCGTACCACGAGTTCGGGCCGCAGTTCGTCGCGTTCTTCGATGAGTACCCGACCCGCATCCTGCCTGGTTCGGACTTCGTCGCCGCGGTCAACAAGGCGCCCACGCAGTACGCCAAGGAGCTGGACGTCACCAGCCGCGTCAACAAGTTCCTGGGGGACGAGGCGTTCCGGCACATCGCGTTGGGCGAAAACTATTTCCGCCTGCTCGACCTGCCCTACCACGCCCCTGAAATCTGCGAGTAGGACACCCACCCTGACTGGAGTCGGCAGGAAATGAGCCCAGACTTGCAAGCCTCGCGGTGTTCGCCGGCCCGTCTGCATCGCACCCGCCCCCCCCTGTTCCTCCCGCTCGCGCTGGCCCTGGTGATGCCCGCTCTCCATGCGCAGGAGACACGGGGAGACGACGAGCCCAACCGCCAGGACAGGGTGGAGACGCTCGATGTCGACCATGAGGGCCGGCAGGGCTTCGTGGAAGGCAGCGCCCTGATACTCAAGCCACGCACGTACTACCTCAACCGCGATCGCGACATTGATCCAGACAGCGTCGCATGGGCGCTGGGCGGCGCGCTTGAGTACCGTTCCGGCTGGGCATGGGACCGGATCCAGCTGGGCGGCACGCTGTACACATCGCAGAAGCTGTATGGCCCCGACGACAAGGACGGCACCCTCCTGCTCAAACCCGGGCAGGAGGGCTTCACCGTGCTGGGCGAGGCCTACATCACCGCGCGACTGGGCGGCGGCAATGGCATCCGCGTGGGCCGGCAATCCTTCGACCTGCCCTACCTGGCGCGCCACGACATCCGCATGGTGCCCAATACATTTGAAGCCATTGCGATCGGCCGTCCGGTGAACGAGGGGTTCGGCTACATCGCCGGTTACGTGGACCGGATCAAAACCAAGAACGCCGACGAGTTCGTGCCAATGTCGGAGGCGGCCGGCGCCCCCGGCAGTGACGAGGGCCTGGGATTGTTGGCGGCGCAGTACGTCTTCAACGACGGGAGCCTGTTCGGTGCGACGTACCAGGAGGCCTTCGAGGTCTCGCAGACCCTTTTCGTGAAGGCCGAGAAGTCGTTCCAACTGACGCCGGACGTGTCCATCCGAGGCTATGCGCAGTACACCGACCAGCGCAGCACCGGTGACGCGCTGATCGGCGAGTTCGCGACCCACCTGACCTCGCTGAAGGCGGAACTCTTCACCGCGAACGCGAGCTTCCGCCTGGCCCACAGCCGCGCCGGCTGCTGCAAGGGCCTGCAGAGCCCATTCGGCGGACCACCGAACTACCTCTCCATCATCGTCGACAACTTCGACCGCGCCGGCGAGGACGCATGGATGATCGGCATGTCCTATGACTTCGCATCGCTGGGCGTACCGGGCTTCAGCGCGTTCAGCAACATCTCCAACGGCGACACCCCCGACAGTGGCCCGAACGCCAGCCCCGACGAGACCGAGTACGACCTGACGGTGGACTATAAATTCAGGCAGGAAACCGTTCTGGAAGGCCTCTCCCTGCGCGTCCGCGGTGCCTGGATCGACCAGGACGAGGACCTGGGCGGTAACGACTTCTTCGATTTCCGCATCATCGCGAACTACGCGTTCGACCTGTTCTGAGCGCGCATACGAGCTTATGGCACAGACCGGCAAGGGCCAATCCGTCGGCATGGTTGGCGGCCGGATTGCGTGGGTTCGCGGGTCTGTAGCAAGCAGCGAGCCAATGTAATGACCCAGCGGTTCCTGCACAGGTCGGGCCGCTAAAGCATACGCCTCGGCGGTGGTCTTCATGCCCAGCGCCTGGTGCGGGCGCCGATGGTTGTAGAACTGGATCCAGTCGCCGATCACGCGCATCGCATGCTGTTGTGTCTCGAAGCGGTGCCGGTGTGCGCACTGCTCCTTCAAGGTCCGGATCACTCGCTCCACCATGCCGTTTTGTTGCGGGCAGTGTGGCGTGATGAACTCTTGCTTCAGGCCGTAGCTGCGCACAAGGCGCGTGTAGTGCCGACTGGTGAACACCAGGCCATTGTCCGAACGCAGCAGGAAGGGCGCTGGCACTCGACCCAAGGTGCCGTAGCGGGTGATCAGCGCCTGCTCCAAGGCCGCAGCAGCCGTGCTGGCCTTGCCGCTGCGCGACAACTGCCAGCCCAGGAGTTGTCGGGTGTGACAGTCGATCACCAAGGCCAGCGTCAGCCAGCCATCGCGGCCACCCCAAATCCGACACAGATCGGTGGCCCAGCGCTCATCGGGCGCTTGCGCCACCGACGGCAAGGCCTGGATCCTCGGACGCTTGCCTACTGCCCGCTTGCGTACCTGCCAGCCATTGAGCTGGAAGATCCGCCGCACCTTGTTCTTGTTCATACCCAGCAAGCCGGCCACCGTCCGGTAACCAAATGATGGCTCTTCCTCGATCATCGCCTTGATCGGCTCGGCCAGCTCGGGCCGAACCTTAGGCGGGACCTTGGTCGCTTTGTAGTACACGCTCCGCCGCGCCACTCCGAACCAGCGGCACAGCTTCACCATCGAGACCTCGTATCCATCGCACCGCAGTCCCTGCTGGATCGAGACCATCAGGTCTCGTCCTTGCCCAACAGGGATGCCATTTTTTTCGGGCGCGCAGCTCCAGCAGGGCCTCGCCGTAGGCCTCCTGCAGCTCCTTGAGCTGGCGCTCGTACTGCTCGCGCACGTCTTCGGGTTTGGCCCGCAGCGCGTTCTCCACGCCGCGCTTGGCGTCGTCCACCCAGCCCTCTACTTCCGAGGGTGTCAGATCGAACTGCCGACTCGCCTCCGATACGGTCGTCTTGCCCTGGATGATCTCCAGCACCAACGCCGACTTCCGACGCGCCGTCCAACGCTTGATCTCTTCTTCCATTACCGCGCTCATCTGTGTCTCCTTGGAAAGGTTACACCTGAGCAGGAAATCACTGGGGCATTACACCAAGGGCCTCTAGCGAGGCGCTACGTCGCGCTTTCCCACGATGGCGGCGCGAACCGGTTTTTATCACTCGCACGGCTTCCTGACATACGCTGCCTGCAGAGACCTCCAGCGATCTGGAGCGTTCCGCCAAACAGGCCGCTCCTACCCAGGAGGCTCCGCGCGCTCACGTTGCGCCCGAGCGCAGGCGACATGACCTTCGTTGCGGACAATCCAAACCAACGCGACTGCGTAGAATCCGGGCTCCCACTCGATACCGGAGGCGCTTCGAGGTGTCCAAGGCAAGCATGAACAGAGGCAATCCTTCCTGAACCAGAAGGTTCACTTATTAAGGTGGAATTGGGGCGCGCATTGGATACTGGCTCGCACCGGGATGTGACGGCACCCAGAAAGCCGCGCCCCGGACCGATACCCAAATAATAAGAGGCTGAGTCCTTATGAAGCGTTCCACCGCTATTTCCAAGCTTGCCGCCCTGGGCCTGATCGCCGCCCTCCCCCTCGCCGCCAACGCGGCCGAAGGCGTCTCCTACAACTATGTCCAGGGTGGCTACATCGCCACCGACGCCGACGGCGGTGACGCCGATGGCTGGGCGATCGCCGGTTCCGGCGCCATTGCGCCCAACTTCCACGTGTTCGGCAACTACAGCAACCAGGAAACCGACTTCGCTGGCATCGACATTGACCAGTGGGCGCTGGGCGTGGGCTACAACCACGAGATCAACCGCAACGTCGACCTGCTGACCCGCGTGGCTTACGAGAAGTTCGACGCCGGCAACAACTTCGATTACGACGGATGGAGCGTGGAGGCCGGCGCGCGTGGCGCGTTCAGCCCGTACTTCGAGGGCTATGCCCTGGCCGGTTACGAAGACTACGAAGACTCCGATGGCGACTTCTACGGCCGCGTCGGCGCCAATGCCAAGTTCAACCAGAACTGGAGCATCAACGGCGACGTCAAGTTCGCCGACGGCGACACCGAGTGGTTCGTCGGCCCGCGCTACACGTTCTGAGCACCACGCGCCCCCCCCCGGGGGCGCGGCATCAAGCAACACATCGCCTTGGATCTCTCTCTCCCCCGAAACATCGCGATGCTGAGCCCGGCCACTGGCCGGGCTTTTTTTTGCCCGTGGCCCGGCGATTTGCCTGGATTCCCGGATGCCCGTTGTCGGGCGTCTGCGCGAGCCCCCGCGCCGCCCGTCCCTGCGGATACTGGAATCCAACCCTGGCGTTCGTTCGCCGGGATTTCGGGGGCTTGGAGATACGCCTTCGACCCGAGACAGTCGCGCCCGAACCCGTCGATAGCCAGGGCCATGGTGCAATGCGCTTCGCTCATTGCACCCTACGGCTCCACGGCACCGCAGCATCGTAGGATGGGTCGAGCCGAAGGCGATACCCATCGCCAAACGCCCGCTCCGGACCCACGAGATGGGTTTTGCTTCGCGCCACCCATCCTACGGGGGGGCATGGCGGCCGCCGGCATCGAAGGACCAGCCCCGCAGGGCGCAACAAGCGCGGCGCATTGCACCTGTTCCGCGCGCCACCGCGGGACGACCCGATGCGGCGGCCCGCGACGCGGCCTCGGCAGCCTGCCGCGGATCGCGGGCAATAAAAAGCCCCGCAGGCAGGGGGGGCCGGCGGGGCTGGGGAACGGCGCCTGGGGAGGGGCAGACCGTTCCGGGGGATCACTCCAGGGGAGGGGAGAGATCAGCGACAGGCGTTGCACCTGTCGCGAACTATATGACCACTTTCCACATGGATGGTTCGTGAAGATTCCGGTTAAGAAAATGTTGGGTTCAGAGAGGGTTCACCCTTGTTTTCAAGGCTTGCGCGGGGCGCTCCCGTACTGTGCCGAATCGGAGATCCTGAATGCGGCACGGCGCGCTGCTGCGGCCCGTCAATGCGCCTCTTCCCAGTTGGCGCCCACGCCGCTGTCGACCACCAGGGGCACCCGCAGGTCGGCCGCGCGGCACATCCGCGCGGTCACCTCCGCCAGGAGCGTCTCGACGAAATCCGCGTCGACCTCGAACACCAGTTCATCGTGCACCTGGAGCACCATCAGGGCGCGGGCGGCATGGACCTCCAGCCAGCCGTGGATGTCGATCATGGCGCGCTTGATGATGTCGGCGGCGGTACCCTGCATCGGCGCGTTGATCGCGGCCCGCTCGGCCCCGGCGCGCAGGCCCTGGTTGCGGGCGGCGATGTGCTCCAGGTACAGGCGGCGCCCGAACACGGTCTCGACGTATCCCTGCTCGCGCGCCTGGGCCCGCGTGCGCTCCATGAAGTCGCGCACGCCGGGGTAGCGGCCGAAGTAGAGCGCGATGTAGTCCTGGGCCTCGCCCCGGGCCACCCCCAGCTGCTTGGCCAGGCCGAACGCGCTCATGCCGTACATCAGGCCGAAGTTGATCGCCTTGGCCGCGCGCCGCTCGTTGGGCTCGACGGCGTCGATGGCCTTGCCGAAGACTTCGGCCGCGGTGGCCTTGTGGATGTCGGCGCCCGAGGCGAAGGCGTTCACCAGGCCTTCGTCGCCCGACAGGTGGGCCATGATCCTGAGCTCGATCTGCGAATAGTCGCAGGCGACGATCCGCCGCCCGGGCGGCGCCACGAAGGCGGTGCGGATGCGCCGGCCGTCGTCGGTGCGGATCGGGATGTTCTGCAGGTTCGGCTCGCTGGACGCCAGGCGCCCGGTCGCGGCGCCGGCCTGGTGGTAGCTGGTGTGCACGCGCCCCGTATCGGGGTTGACCATCTCCGGCAGCTTCTCGGTGTAGGTGTTGCGCAGCTTGTTGAGGCCGCGGTACTCGAGGATCACCCGCGGCAGCTCGTGCTGGTCGGCGATGGCCTCGAGCGCCTCCTCGTTCGTGCTGGGCTGCCCCTTGGGCGTTTTCACCAGCGCGGGCAGACCCAGCTCGTCGAACAGCAGGGCCCCGAGCTGCTTGGGCGAGTCCAGGTTGAAGGTCCTGCCGGCCAGCTCGGTGGCCTTCTGCTGCGCAGCGAGCATGCGCTTGCCCAGGTCGGCGGACTGCCGGCGCAGTTCGTCGCCGTCGATCATCACGCCATTGGCCTCGATGCGTTCGAGCACCTGCACCAGCGGCATCTCGATGTCGCGATACACGGCGTCGAGGGCGGGAACGGCGGCAAGCTTCGGCCCGAGCACCCGGTGCAGGCGCAGGGTGACGTCGGCATCCTCGGCGGCATAGCGGGTCGCGTCGTCCAGCGCCACCTGCGAGAACGGGATCGCCTTGGCGCCCTTGCCGGCGACGTCGGCGTACTTGATGGTCTCGTAGCCCAGGTAGCGCCTGGCCAGGGAGTCCATGTCATGGCGCGTGGCCGTGGCGTTGTAGACGAAGCTCTCGAGCATGGTGTCGTCGGCATAGCCGCGCACGTCGATGCCATGGCGCCGGAGCACGTGCAGGTCGTACTTGCCATGCTGGCCGAGCTTGCGCTTGCCGGGGTCGGCCATCAGCGGACGCAGGGCGTCGAGGGCCTCCTGCGGGTCGATTTGCGTGGGCGCACCGGGATAGTCGTGCGCGAGCGGCAGGTAGCACGCGCGGCCCGGCTCGACCGAGAAACTGAGGCCGACCAGGCGTGCACGCATCGGGTCGAGCGAGTCGGTCTCGCAGTCGAAGGCGAACTCGTCGGCGGCCTCGAGCTTGGCAACCCAGGCATCGAGGCGCTCGCGGCCGGTGATGCACTCGTACTCCCCCGCCGCGGACAGCGCGGGATCGACGCTCGCATCCCCGGCGTCGACGGTGGCCGCTTTTGCATAGCCGGCGGCGGTGTTGCGCATCCCCGCGGCCTCGGCGTTCGCCTGGGCGCTGGCGTCGGCGGCGCCGCCCTCCAGCTCGCGCAGGGCCTGCTTGAAGCCGTAGCGGGCGTACAGGCCGCGCAAGGCCCCGGTGTCGGGCTCGCGCAGGGCTAGGTCGGTCGGGGCGCTGTCGAGCGCCACGTCGGTCTTGATCGTCACCAGCGTGCGATTGAGGGGCAGCCGCCCGAGCGCCTCGCGCAGATTGTCCCCGATCTTGCCCTTGATGGCGGCGGCGTTCTCGATCACCGCGTCCAGCGTGTCGTACTCGGCCAGCCACTTGGCCGCGGTCTTGGGACCGCACTTGGTCACGCCGGGCACGTTGTCGACGGTGTCGCCCATCAGCGACAGGTAGTCGACGATCTGGGAGGGGCGCACGCCGAACTTGTCGACCACCGCCTGCTCGGAGTCCATCCGGCTGCCGCTCATGGTGTTGACCAGCACCACGTGGGGCCGCACCAGCTGGGCGAAGTCCTTGTCGCCGGTGGAGATGGTGACGTCGATGCCCTGCCCGGCCGCCTGCAGCGCCAGGGTACCGATCACGTCGTCCGCCTCCACCCCGGGCACGCGCAGGATGGGCATGCCCAGCGCCTCGACGATGTCGCACATCGGCTGTACCTGCGCACGCAGCTCGTCGGGCATCGGCGGGCGGTTGGCCTTGTAGTCGGCGTAGAGATCGTCCCGGAAGGTCCTGCCGGGTGCGTCGACGACGAAGCTGACGTAGTCGGGCTTTTCCTTCAGCGTCGCGCGCAGCATGTTGACCACGCCGAACAGCGCGCCGGTCGGCTCGCCATCGTCGTTGCTCAGGGGGGGGAGCGCGTGGAAAGCGCGGTAAAGATAGCTGGAGCCGTCGATGAGGACGAGGCGGGGCGTGGTATCGGTCATGGCTCGATTCTACGCCCCGTACCCACCGGGCCGGCATGCGCAGGCCATCGCCGGCCGGCGCCCGGCGTCGCGGAGGGGCCCGGCCGCGCGTCCCATGGAGACGGGCAAAGTGCGCGCGACGGCGTCACTTCGCCTGCGCGCGCGGCGGCGTATGCTGTTCGAAAGAACGGCCCGCGGCGCCCGCCGTGCGGCGCCCGCCTCCAGACATACAAGGACCCGTCATGCGCATTGCCCTGATCGCCCTGGTCGCCCTGTCCCTGACCGCCTGCGCCAGCAGCGGCGGCTACGGGAGCGACCCGACCGCCAACCTCGCCAACCCGGAAGTGATCCGCAGCGAGCAGCCCAACGGCGACGTCATCGAGGAGTACCGGGTCAATGGACGGCTGCAGGTAGTGAAGGTCACGCCGGCGCGCGGACCCGTGTACTACCTGGAAGATCGCGATGGCGATGGCCGTCCCGACAACGGCGAAACCGTTTCGCCCGTGCTTTGGAAACTGTTCGAGTGGAATTGAACGGCGCGGCCCGGCCCCGCAACGAAGAATGCCGGCGCAGTGCGCCGGCATTCTTCGTGCTTCGCTTGCCGGCGGCGGGCCGCCGGCGGGGGACGGGCGCTTAGAGCGCGGCGTCCTTGAGCTTCTTCAGCGGGCGCACCTTGACCTTGACGGTGGCCGGCTTGGCGGCGAACACCTGCTCTTCCTTGGTGAAGGGATTGATGCCCTTGCGCTTCGGCTTGGCCGGCACCTTCACGACCGTGATCTTCAGCAGGCCCGGCAGGGTGAACGAACCCACGCCCTTCTTGCTGATCGAGCCGGCCACGGTGTTCTCCAGCGACGCCATCACGGCGCGCACGTCCTTGGCAGCCACGCCGGTGTTCTCGGCGATGTGCGCGACCAGGCCCGACTTGGTCAGGGCTTCCTTGATCGGCTTCGGCGCGGCCGGCTTGGCGGCGGCAGCCTTCGGTGCGGCTTTCTTTGCGGCTTTCTTTGCAACAGTCTTCTTGGCCATGCGTGTCCCCTGGTGGGTAATGGTGTTGGGTATGCCTGGAATCCCCCGGCAACCGGAATGTAGGGCAAGCCCGCCCCCACGCCAAGCGGTGCAGGGGCAAAAAAGCCCGGAAACCGCCCGATAGACCGAAAAAAAGTGCAAAAACCCCGCTTCAGGCCGGCTGGAGGTTGGCGTAGGCCAGCACCAGCCACTTGCTGCCGGCCTCGTCGAAGTTGACCTGGACCCGGGCGTGGGCGCCATTCCCCTCGTAGTCGATGACGGTGCCGCTGCCGAATTTCGGATGCGTGACCGACGCCCCCAGGGGGATCGACGGCCCTTCGATCGCGGCATGGCCCATCGGCCGGCGGGGGCGGGCCGCGGCCATCGGCCGCGACACCTGCACCTTGGGCCGCACCTCGTGCAGCAGCGCGGGCGGGATCTCGCGCAGGAAGCGCGAGGGCATGCCGAACATGTCCATGCCGTGGATGCGCCGGCTCTCGGCGTAGCTGAGCACCAGCTTGTGCCGCGCGCGCGTGATGCCGACGTAGGCCAGGCGGCGCTCCTCCTCGAGGCGACCGGACTCCTCGGTCGACTTGCTGCTGGGGAACAGGCCTTCCTCCAGCCCGCCGAGGAACACCAGCGGGAACTCCAGGCCCTTGGCGCTGTGCAGGGTCATCAGCTGCACGCCATCCTCGTCGGCCTGCGCCTGCCCTTCCCCGGCCTCCAGCGAGGCATAGCTCAGGAAGGCCACCAGTTCCGGCATCGCCGCCGCGTCCTCCTCGTCGGCGCGCACGAAGCGCGAGGCGACCGACACCAGTTCGTCGAGGTTGTCGGTGCGCGAGTCGAGCTGCCCGCGCGACTCGTTGGCGTAGTGCTCGCGCAGGCCCGAGCGGGCCAGCGCATGGTCGATCTTCTCGGGCAGCGGCATCTCCGCCAGTTCCGCGTCCAGCGTGTCGACCAGCCGCACGAAGGCCGCCAGGGCATTGCGCGCGCGCGCGGCGAGTCCGGTCTCGACGCTGATCCGCTGCGCCGCGTCCCACAAGGGCAGGCGGTCGGCACGGGCACGCTTGCGCACCTCGTCCAGCGTGCGCTCGCCGATGCCGCGGGTGGGCGTGTTCACCGAACGCTCGAAGGCGGCGTCGTCGGCACGGTTGGACACCAGGCGCAGGTAGGCCAGGGTGTCCTTGATCTCCGCGCGCTCGAAGAAGCGCAGGCCGCCGTAGACGCGGTACGGCACCTGTTCGGCGAGCAGGGTTTCCTCGAACACGCGCGACTGCGCGTTGCTGCGGTAGAGGATGGCGACGTCGCCGTGGCTGCCGCCGTCGCGCACCCACTGCTTGAGCCGCTCGACCACGAAACGCGCCTCGTCCATCTCGTTGTAGGCGGCGTAGAGGTCGATCGGTTCGCCGCTGCCGGTGTCGGTCCACAGCTTCTTGCCGAGGCGATCGGGGTTGTGCGCGATCACCGCGTTGGCGGCATCGAGGATGTTCGCGCTGGATCGGTAGTTCTGCTCCAGGCGGATCGTGCTGGCGCCCTCGAAATCGCGCAGGAAGCGCTGCATGTTCTCGACCTTGGCGCCGCGCCAGCCATAGATCGACTGGTCGTCGTCGCCGACCACGAAGACCTGGCCCTCGTCGCCGGCGAGCACGCGCACGAAGGCGTACTGGATCGCGTTGGTGTCCTGGAACTCGTCGACCAGGACCTGGCGGAAGCGGTGCCGGTAGTGGGCCAGCAGGGCCGGGTTGTCGCGCAGCAGCTCGTGCGCGCGCAGCAGCAGCTCGGCGAAGTCGACCAGGCCGGCGCGATCGCAGCGCTCCTGGTAGGCCGCGTAGACCTTGCGCATGACATCGGCCCATTCGTCCTGCCCGCCCTGGAGGTGTTGCGGGCGGCGGCCCTCGTCCTTCTGCGCGTTGATCCACCAGGTGATCTGCCGCGGCGGGAACCGGGTGTCGTCGAGCTCCAGTGCCTGCACCACCCGCTTGACCAGGCGCAGCTGGTCGTCGGAATCGAGCACCTGGAAGGTCTCCGGCAGCTTCGCTTCCTGCCAGTGCAGGCGCAGCAGGCGGTGGGCGAGGCCGTGGAAGGTGCCGATCCACATGCCGCGGGCGCCATTGGCGAGCTGCGCATCGACGCGCGCGCGCATCTCGCCGGCGGCCTTGTTGGTGAAGGTCACCGCGAGGATGCCGTGGGTGGGCACGCCGAACACTTCGTTCAGCCAGGCGATGCGATGGGTGAGGACGCGGGTCTTGCCGGAGCCGGCGCCGGCAAGGACCAGGTAGTGCCCCGGGGGCGCACTGACGGCCTCGCGCTGCGCCGGGTTCAGCGCGTCGAGCAGGTGGGAAACATCCATCGGCTCATTGTACGCTGCGGGCATGGACGCGCCGCTGCGACCGGTCGCATGAATCGCCCGTGCACGCGCGGGCGGGCCTTCGGGCGGACTTGCCTGTCGATTTGCCTGTCGACCTGCCTTTTGGCCGTGTGCGCAGGCCCGGGCCCGGCCCGGGCCGGTGACGCCGCGCCCGTGGAGCGGGCGCCGATGGAGGCCGCCATGCTGGACCTGCCCGGGGGCGTGCTGCGGATCGAACTGCCCGACGCGCCGCCCGCGCGGCGGCGGATGCTGCAGGCGTGGATCGAGGAGGTCGCCGCGGGCATTCCGGCGACATTCGGCCGCTGGCCCCTGGCGCGCGCCTGGGTGCGTGTCGAGGAGGTCGACAGCCGCGACAGGAGCCCGGTGCCCTGGGGCCAGACGCAGCGCGGCGGGGCCTCGCCAGGGGTCCTGCTCTACGTGCGACGCGACGCGGGACCGGCCGGCCTGCGCGCCGACTGGACCGCCACCCATGAGTTCGCGCACCTGTTCCACCCCTACCTCGGTCGCGACGGTCGCTGGCTGGCCGAGGGGCTGGCGAGCTACTACCAGAACGTGGTCCGCGCCCGTGCCGGCATGCTCGACCCGCGCGGGGCATGGCGTGAACTGGATGCCGGCTTCCGCCGCGGCGAGCGCGACACCGGCGGCGGTCCGCTGGCGTCGGCCGGTCGCGGGGAAACCATGCGCGTCTACTGGGCCGGCGCGGCCTTCTGGCTGGAAGCCGACCTCGCCCTGCGCAGGCACGGGCAAGACCTCGAAGGCGTGCTGGCCGCCCATGCCGCGTGCTGCCTGGCGACGGCCCGCGCGCGCGACCCCGCGGCCTTCATCGAAGCGCTCGATCGCGTCGCCGGCACTTCGCTGCTGGCGCCTCTGTACCGGCGCCATGCCGCCGCGCGCGCGTTCCCCTCACTGGCCGGCAGCTACGCCACCCTGGGCCTGCGCCGCGACGGGGATGCCCTGGTCTTCGAGCCGGCCGGCCGCGAAGCGCGGGCGGCGATCATGGGGGGCGACGCGGCCCACTGAGGGGACCGCCGTCGCCGCCCGATGTCAGTCAGTGCGCCGCGGCCTTGCCGGGCCGGGGGACCTGGGCCATCAGGCGGTCGGTGTAGGCGATGCCGATCGCCGACAGGATGAACACGCAGTGGATGATCGTCTGCCACATCACGCCCTCGCTGGTGTAGGTCGCGCCTTCGCCGCCGAGGTTGCCGATGGCGATGAAGGTCTTCAGCAGGTGGATCGAGGAGATGCCGATGATCGCCATCGCCAGCTTCACCTTGAGCACGCTGGCGTTGACGTGGCTCAGCCACTCGGGCTGGTCGGGATGGCCCTGCAGGTTGAGGCGCGAGACGAAGGTCTCGTAGCCGCCGACGATCACCATCACCAGCAGGTTCGAGATCATCACGACGTCGATCAGGCCCAGCACCAGCAGCATGATGTCCTGCTCGCTGAAGCCGGCCGCGCCATGGATCAGGTGCCACAGCTCCTTCATGAAGAGGAACACGTAGACGCCCTGCGCCACGATGAGGCCCAGGTACAGGGGCAGCTGCAGCCAGCGCGAGCTGAAGATCAGGTAGGGCAGGGGGCCAAGGCGCGGTGTCGGCGGCGTGGGCGAGGTCGACATGGGCTTCACTTCCAGAGGCAATCGCGCAGGTTAGCCAGCCGCCCGCGGCCGCTCAAGTACCGCGATGGGCGACTGGCCGCGCCCGGCGGCCGGTCGAGCGCCTCGCGGCCAGCGCGTACACTGGCCTTCCCCCACGTCCCGGGAGTGCGTCGCATGATCGACCTGCATTACTGGCCGACCCCCAATGGCCACAAGATCACCCTGTTCCTCGAGGAGGCCGGCCTGGAATACCGCGTCCATCCGGTCGACATCGGCGCGGGCGACCAGTTCAAGCCGGAATTCCTCGCGATCTCGCCGAACAACAAGATGCCGGCGATCGTCGACGACGCGCCCGCAGACGGGGGGCCGCCGATCAGCGTGTTCGAATCCGGCGCGATCCTGCTGTACCTGGCCAACAAGACCGGCTGCTTCTTTCCCGAGGACCTGCGCGGCCGCATCGAGGTCAGCCAGTGGCTGAACTGGCAGATGGCCGGCCTCGGGCCGATGACCGGGCAGTACGGCCATTTCCACGTCTACGCCCCCGAGTCGATCCCCTACGCGAAGGACCGCTATGCCCGCGAGGCGGCGCGCCTGCTCGGCGTGCTCGACAAGCGCCTGGCCGATCGCGAGTTCATCGCCGGCCCCCACTACAGCATCGCCGACATGGCCTGCTATCCGTGGATCGACCCCTATGCGAAGGCGCCGATGGACCTCTCGGGATTCGCCCACCTGCGCCGCTGGCGCGCCGCGATCGCCGAACGGCCCGCGACCGTCCGCGCCTACGCCGTGGCCGACCAGCACCGGGTGCAGCGGGAGATGACCGAGGAGATGCGTCGCAACCTCTTCGGCACCCCGTCCGGCGCCGCCTGAGCGGGGCCCGTCACGCCTCGCCGATCACCCGACCCGTATAAGACGACCCCAACGACACGACATGAAGATAACGCTCGCGCGCTGCCTGCTTGCCATGACCCTGACCGCATCCGTTCCCCTCGCCACCGCCCAGGACGGGCCCGACCGATCGCATGGACTGACCCTGGAAGCCCTGGCGGGCGACGCGCCGCTGTCGGGGCCGAGCCTGACCAGGCCGAAGATCGCACCGGACGGCTCGAAGGTGACCTTCCTGCGCGGCAAGGCCGACGACCGCAACCGGCTCGACCTGTGGGCCTACGACGTCGCCAGCGGCCGCACCGAGCGCCTGGTCGACGCCGACGACGTGCTGCCGCCGGACCAGGAAGTGCTCAGCGACGAGGAGAAGGCCCGGCGCGAACGCCAGCGCATCGCCGGCCTGACCGGCATCGTCGACTACCAGTGGTCGCCCGACGGCCGCCAGCTGCTGTTTCCCCTCGGCGGCGAGCTGTACCTGTACGACCTCGACAAGAGCGGCGCGGCGGCCGTGCGCAAGCTCACCGATGGCGAAGGCTTCGCCACCGATCCCAAGCTGTCGCCGAAGGGCGGCTTCGTCAGTTTCATCCGCGACCGCAACCTGTGGGTCATCGACCTGGCCACCGGCAAGCCGGCCCAGCTCACCCGCGACGGCAGCGACGTGATCGGCAACGGCGTCGCCGAGTTCGTCGCCGACGAGGAGATGTCGCGCCATACCGGCTACTGGTGGGCGCCCGACGACTCCGCCATCGCCTTCGCCCGGATCGACGAGTCGCCGGTGCCGGTGCAGAAGCGCTACGAGGTCTACCCTGATCGCACCGAGGTCGTCGAGCAGCGCTATCCCGCCGCCGGCGACGACAACGTCAAGGTTCAGCTGGCGGTGGTCGCGCCCAAGGCCGGGGTCGCCCCGCGCTGGATCGACTTGGGCAGCGAGGAGGACATCTACCTGGCCCGGGTGGACTGGCGCGACGCCCGCCACCTCACCTTCCAGCGCCAGTCGCGCGACCAGAAGACGCTCGAACTGGTCGAGACCGACCTCAACAGCGGCCGCCAGCAAGTGCTGGTCACCGAAACCTCCAGGACCTGGGTCCCGCTGCACGACAACCTGCGTTTCCTCGACGACGGCCGCCTGCTGTGGTCCAGCGAACGCAGCGGTTTCGAACACCTCTACGTGATCGACGCCGACGGCAAGAGCACCGCGCTGACCCGCGGCGACTGGCCGGTCGACAGCGTGCTCGCGGTCGACGAGGATGCCCGGCAGGTCTACTTCTCCGCCGGCAAGGACTCCCCGCTGGAAAGCGCGGTCTATCGCGTGCCCCTGGCCGGTGGCGCGATCGAACGGCTGTCCTCGGTGGACGGCATGCACTCGGCGACCTTCGCCCGGAATGCCAGCGTCTACGTGGACAACTGGTCCAACCCGGCCACGCCGCCGCAACTGACCCTGTTCCGCAACGACGGCACCCGCATCGCCGACCTCGTCGAGAACGACCTCGACGACGCCGACCATCCCTACGCGCCCTATCGCGCGGCGCACCGCCCGATCGAGTACGGCACGCTCACCGCCGCCGACGGCGAGACCCGGCTGCACTACAGCGTGCTCAAGCCCACCGGCTTCGACCCGTCCCACCGCTACCCCGTCGTGGTGTACGTGTACGGCGGCCCCGCCGCGCAGACCGTCAAGCAGGCATGGGCGCCCGACTTCAACCAGTACCTGGCCCAGCACGGCTACGTGGTGTTCTCGCTGGACAACCGCGGCACGCCGCGCCGAGGCGAAGCCTTCGGTGGCGCACTGTACGGCCGCCAGGGCACGGTCGAGGTGGCCGACCAGCTCAAGGGCGTGGAGTGGCTGAAGTCGCAGCCCTGGGTCGACGGCGACCATATCGGCGTCTACGGCTGGTCGAACGGCGGCTACATGACGCTCATGCTGCTGGCCAAGGCCTCCGACCAGTACGCCTGCGGCGTCGCCGGCGCGCCGGTCACCGACTGGGGGCTGTACGACACCCATTACACCGAGCGCTACATGAACCTGCCCGCCGCCAATCCGGACGGCTACCGCGAGGCCCGCGTGGTCGAGCACATCGACGGCCTGACCTCGCCCCTGCTGCTGATCCATGGCATGGCCGACGACAACGTCCTGTTCTCCAACTCGACCGCGCTCATGAGCGCGTTGCAGAAGCGCGGACAGCCCTTCGAACTGATGACCTACCCCGGGGCCAAGCATGGCCTCAAGGGCGCCGACCTGCTGCACCGCCTTCGCATCACCGAAGACTTCTTCGCGCGTTGCCTGAAGCCCGCGCCCTGAGCCGGGCGTGACCTTCGGCGCATGGCCGGGAGGCGCGCGTCGGACATGCTGCCTCCTCTCCAGTCCCCGGGAACTTCCATGACCAGACCGCTCGTCCTCGCCATCGTCCTCGCGCTGGCCGTTCCCGCACCGGCGCTTGCCGCGCAGGCCGCGACCGATACCCGGCCCGCGTCCAGTCCCGACTGGGTCGAACGCAGCAACGAACTGGCGCAGGTGCTGGTCAAGGCGCAGGCGGAATTCTCGCCCGAGGGCTTCTCGTTCCTCGGCATCCCCGGCTACGACGACAAGGTGTCCGACTTCGGGCCCGATGCCGGCGAACGCGGCCGCAAGGCCACCGCCGACGCGCGCGACATCCTCGAGGCCCGGCTCGCGACCGAGCGCGACCCGCGTGTCCGCCAGGACCTCGAGCTGCTGATCGCGTCGGCCAACGACAGCATCAAGAGTTCGGAAACCTACGAACGCCTCACGCTGCCCTGGGTCGACACCCCGCGCGTGGTGTTCAGCGGCATCCAGTCCCTCCTGTCTGACCAGGTCCAGCCCGAACGGCGCGCGCATGCGGTCGACCGCCTGAAGGCCTACGTCGGCATGGCCCCCGGCAGCACGCCGATCACCGAACAGGCGATGGCCCGTTACGGCGAGCGCGCCGGCGATGCGTCGCTGCTGCGCCCGACGCGGCTGGAAGTCGAACAGGCGCTGGGCAATGTCGACACCTATGTCGAGGGCATCCGCCAGCTGTTCGCCAAGTACGAGGTCGATGGCGCCGACGCGGCGCTGGATGCGATGGACGCCCAGCTGCATGCCTACGCCGACTGGGCGCGCGGCACGGTGCTGCCGGGCGCACGCACCGACACCGTGCTGCCGCCGGAGCTCTACGCGCTGTCGCTGAAGGAGGTCGGTATCGACGTCGATCCGCAGGTGCTCATCCAGCGCGCGCAGCTCGAGTTCATGGAGACCCGCGCGGCGATGCAGGCGCTTGCGCCGCGCGTCGTGGCGGAGAAGGGGCTGCGGGTGAAGGACCCCAACGACTACGTCGAAGTGATCCAGGCGCTGAAACGGGACACCATCCCCAACGACGAGCTCGAGGCGCGCTATCGCGCCGTGATCGACCGGATCGACCCGATCATCCGCAGCGAACGCATCGTCGACGTGCCCAACCGCCCGATGGTCATGCGACTGGGCACCGCCGCCGAGTCCGCCGCGCAACCGGCGCCGCATTTCCAGCCCGCCCCCCTCGTCGGCAACACCGGCCAGCAGGGCCAGTTCGTGCTGCCGGTGACGGTGCCGACCGCGGACGGCAAGGGGTTGTCCTACGATGACTTCAACTTCGACGCGGTGCGGTGGACCCTCTCGGCGCATGAAGGCCGGCCGGGGCACGAGCTGCAGTTCACGGCGATGGTCGAGCGCGGGGTGTCGCTGGCGCGCACCATGTTCGCGTTCAACTCGGTCAACGTGGAGGGCTGGGCCCTGTACGCCGAGGCCGAGATGGTGCCGTACGAGCCGGTGGACGGCCAGCTGATCGCGCTGCAGTTCCGCTTGCTGCGCGCCGCCCGCGCGATCCTCGACCCGATGCTCAACCTGGGCCTGACCGACCGCGAGAGCGCCGGCAGGGTCCTGCGGGAGAAGGTCGGCATGTCCGAGGCGATGACCAAGCAGGAACTGGACCGCTACACCTTCAACGCGCCCGGCCAGGCCGGCGCCTACTTCCACGGCTACAGCCGCATCCTCGAGCTGCGCATGGCCAC
>JAUIJO010000225.1 GCA_030431185.1 Gammaproteobacteria bacterium
TGATCTCCAGGTGGCCGATCTCGACGTTGGAGCTGCCGTTGAGGTTGAGCATCGAGCTGACCCGCTCGTTGCCCCACAGCACTGCCGGGTGGGCCGGGTCGCGGCCGAGGATGCGGGTCGGCCTGTCGGCGCTGGGGCCACTGGGCACCGGCGCCAGATGGCAGTCCCAGGAGGCCTCCGCGTCACAGCCGTCCTGGTCGGCGCCCGGCGAGCCGAGTCCGATGGCGTACTCGCCGGGAGCGACATAGATTGTGTCGCCTCCCTGGATTCGCGCCGGTCCTGAGCGCGGCAATGCATGGTGCAAGGAGTTCCAGGCGCAATCGCGGTGGCGTCCGGAGCCGGGATAGGCGGCATCGGTGGCACCGGTGCACTGGGCGGGGCTGCCACCGTCGCCGCGGATGTAGTACGCGTTTCCCTGCCCGCTGGCGCGGCCGGCGCTGGCAGGCGGCGCGGGCTCCGGCTGCGGCTGGGGGCCCGGAGCGGGTTGGGTGTGCAGGTGGCCGGTGGTGAGCAATGCCAGCACCGCCAGCACCAGCCACGGCCAGGCGCGATGGGACTCACTCATCTGGGGCCCCCGGGCCTTCGGCCGCGCCGATCGGCGACATCCGTATGGCGGCGCCCACCACGCGCATGCCCGCGGGCACGTCCTTGGTCACCACCGTGTTCGCCCCGATCACCACGCCGTCGCCGATGGCGATGTCGCCGATGACCTTGGCGCCCGTGCCGATGTAGACGTCGTTGCCTATCCGGGGCCAGCGGGTGGACTTGCCGGCGCCCTTGAATCCCAGCGTGACGCCCTGTCCCACGGACAGGTTCCGGCCGGCGTCGCCGTGCAGGAAGATACCGCCGAAATGTCCGATGTAGAGACCGGGCCCGATCCGCGCGTGGCCGGGGATCGAGATGCCCAGGAGCAGCTCCGTGGGGATGTGCAGCAGGCGATGGAGGATCTTGAAGGGGATCGCGAGCAGTCGGGGACGGATGGTCTGCGTCCAGCGTCCGAACCGGTAGATGCACACGGCGATGAAGCCATGGGTGCATGCGGCGCGCGTGCGCGCGAGTCGAGGCGAGTCGGCCAGCGCGACGCGATGGTAGCGGGCGAAATCCTGTCTAAGCGTATCGAACATCCGTTTTCCCCTGGTCTTCCCCCTGATGGTCCACGCGAGGATCGTCCGCGTGCACCGGCGGCATCGCACCGGGACGGCGTGCACTGTCCCGGCGCCCCCGGGCGTGCAAGACTCCCCGCCATGTCCCACCTGCTGCTGTCTCCCTTGACGCTGAGCATACTGCTCGGCCTGGCCCTGTGGCTGGGCTGGCGAAGGTTGCCGTTCTCGCTGCGAGTGGCGGGCGTGCTGTCATGGCTCATCCTGCTGGCGTTGTGCGCACCGGTCGGCGCCAATGCGCTGGTGGCGGCCGTGGAAGGTGGCGTACCGGCGGCAGGCGACTGCCCGGTACCCGCCGGGGCCCCGGTGATCGTGTTGTCGGGCGGGCTCGAGCGGCGGCCTTACGCCGCGGACGACTATGCCGCGCTGAATCCCGAAAGCTGGCGCCGGTTGCACGCGGGCGTCGGCCTCTGGCGACGACAGGCGGATGCGCGGCTGGTGCTGGTCGGCGGTGGCCCCTATCCGATCAAGGAAGCGCAGGTCATGGCGGACCTGGCACGGGCCTGGGGCGTGCCGCCCGATCGCATCGACGTGGAAACGATGTCGCTCACGACGTGGGAGAACGCGGCGCTGCTGGCCGACGCCGGGCCGGCCGGGGGCGCGGAGACGCCTGCCTGGCTGGTCACCTCCGCCCTGCACCTGCCGCGCGCGCTCATGGCGTTCCGTACCGCCGGGCTCCATGTCTGTCCACGCGCGAGTGGCAGCGACTACGTGGGCCCGGACGGGTTCGGCTACTTCGTTCCGCAGGCCTCCGCGATCGCCAAGAGCCAGCGGGCCCTGCATGAACTCGTCGGGCAGGGCGCCTACCGGTACCGCACCCGGCGCTGAGCGGATCGTCCCGCGCATGGCCGGCTACCCCTCGCCCCGGGGGGCCAGGAGCCGGTCGTAGACCGCCAGCAGGTCCCGCCCGATCGCCTCCCAGCCATAGTGCCGTTCGGCCTGCGCGCGGGCCTCGCGTCCCAGCCGGGCCACTTCGTCGGGGGCATCCATCAAGTCCAGCACCGCCTGCGCGAATCCCTCGGCGTCGTCGGCATAGAGCGCGCTGCGTCCAGCCTCCAGCGCGATGCCCTCGCTGCCGACATGCGTGGTCACGATGGCCTTGCCCAGTGCCATCGCCTCCAGGACCTTCAGGCGGGTACCGCTGCCCGCGCGAAGCGGCACCACGTAGATGCCGGCATCGTGCACGACCGGCCTCAGATCCGGCACGAACCCTGCCAGCTCGACGTGGTCGCGGACCGCTTCGGGCACCTCGAGCCCCTGCGATTTGCCGACCACCACCAGGCGTGCGTCGGCGCGCTGGCCGATGATCCGCGGCAGGACGTCGCGCATGAACCACTCGATCCCGTCCCGGTTGGGGAACCAGCCCATCTGGCCGACGAACACCATCCGGCACGGGTCCCCGGGAGGGCGCCCGGCGGGACGATTGGCCTCCAGGTCGACGCCGTTGGGGATGACGGTCATGGGTGTCGCGGGCGCGAGCGCGCGGAGCTCCATCGCGTCGTCCTTCGAGCAGGCCAGCACCGCGTCCGCGCGCAGGCAAGCGGCCTGTTCGAATGCGCGCAGGCGCCCGGCCTGCCCGGCGAAGAAGCGTCGCGCCCAGGGGCGGCGCTCGATCGCGATGCGGTTTGCCAGCAACTGGTGCTCGACGTTGTGCGCATTGAGGACGATGGGCACGTCGGCGGGAATGCAGTCCACGTGGGCGAACAGCGGCAGCATGTCGAAATGCACCACGTCCGCGTCGCGGGCGAGCGTGCGCAGGGTGTCGCGGAATGCACTCGACGCGTACTTGGTCGCGATGAAGGGCTCGCGACCCGTCTGGCTGCGCAGCAGGGCACGGGCCAGGGCGACCCGGGAGTGCTCACTGGGGATCGGGACGCTGTGGACCGCTTCCAGCGCATCGCGCAGCACCGGCTCTTCGTCGCTCGCGTCGTCGCGGCGGCGGAAACTCAGCAGGGTGACGTCATGCCGCGAAGCCAATGCGCGCAGGAGATGCCAGGAGCGCAACTGGTGGCCCTCGGTCGGCGGATAGGGCAGGCGACTGGTCAGGACGAGGATGCGGGCCATGGGTCAGTGTTTCCGCCACAGCCGGGTGCCGTCCCAGGCCAGCGAGGCAGGCAGGGAGAGCAGTGCGGCCGAGTTGAGCATCAGGAACATGCCCGCCGCCGGCAGCAGGGGCACCCGGCGCGCGAGGGCGGGGCGGGCCCAGGCCATCGCCGCCGCCGCGTAGGCGAGCAACTGGGCGAAGAAGGCCCACCGGTAGAACGCCGATGGGACGCAGGCCGAGGCCACGAGGGTGGCCAGCAGGGCCCAGGGCACGAGCAGGCGGAGGAACTTGTGCGAGAACCAGGCGAGGAACACCGGGTTCCGGCGCGGGTCGAGCAACCACGGCAGGCGCGCGATCAGTTGCCAATTGCCGGCGAGGGTGCGCAGCTTGCGATGGAACTCCTCGGCGAGATCGCCGCTGGGCACGTCCACCGCGACCGCGTCGCGCGCCATCCACACGCGGTGGCCGCCGCGCAGGGTCTGCAGGGGCGTCCACATGTCATCGAGCACGGTGCCCGGCGGCATCGGCACGAACAGCTCGCGGCGCAGCGCATGCACGGCGCCGCTGACGCCGTGCAGGCAGCCCAGCCGCGCCTCGTCGTGTCGCAGCCGGGTTTCCATCCGCCAGTACAGTCCGGGGCCGCCACCGCCCTCGCCGATGACGAGCTCGCCGCTCACGCCGCCCACCCGCGCGTCGCTGAAGGGCGCGACGAGCGCCCTCAGTGCGCCCGGGGCGAAGGACTGCCTTGCATCGACGAAGACAAGCAGGGCATGCCGGGCGGCGGACACGGCATGGTTGAGCGCGGCGGACTTGCCGACGTTCCGCTCCAGGTCGATCACCACCACCCGCGGGTCGTCGATGCGCGCCATCTGTCCGGTCCGGTCGCGGCTGCCATCGTTGACCACGACGACTTCGATCCGTTGCGCGGGATAGTCCTGAGCGAGGACGTCGCGGATCCGCTCGCCGACCCGAGCTTCTTCATCGTGCACGGCGAGGATGACGGAGATCGGGGGAGCTTCGTCGCCGCACACCGGACTCGATCCCCGGTGCCTTGCGAGCAGGGCCACCAGGGCCGGGTAGCCGACGTAGGCGTATCCCACGACGCACAGCCCCCCCCAGAAGATCAAGCAGGCGATCACAGCAGCCGCTCCCTGAGTTTCTGGTAGGCGGCGTTGCCCAGGACGCGCTTGGGCACGCGAAGCGCCAGGAAACGCAGCCGCGAGAGCCGCGGGTCGAGGCCTTCCCAGTCCACCTGGCGCATCACCGCGCTGTCGGGCATCTGC
>JAUIJO010000226.1 GCA_030431185.1 Gammaproteobacteria bacterium
ATCCCGCGGATGAGCCTGTCCGTCGGCCCGGACACCCTCACGCAGGACCCCGCCTCGTGGATCGACGGCAACACGCAGGCCGGTTGTTGCAGCGGCCCGCTCCCGGACGACCCGTACGACACGGTCGGGGCGATGGGGGTCGTCGTGCAGCACGGCGGTCTGGCGGCATTGGGACCGGCCTTCGACGACAGGCCCGGGCGGGGGTCCCCGGAGCCGCCGGACCTGTTCCCTCATCGACGGAATGGACACCTTCGCGCCCGGGCGCAAGGTGTCGCACGCCCTGCACCGTGGATTCCCACGCGGGGGCGGGTGCATGGCACGATACCCGGGCTTCGACACGGGACCCGGTCGCATGTCCGCCGAGGGGGGAGGGACCTGGAGGCCTTGCGGGCGTGCAGGGAGCGGGCGCCGGGTACGGTATGAGAACCTGATCAACCAGTACCTGGTGGGCTGAACACGCCCGCCAGGCGATGGCCCCGCAAGGGGCCGGACCATCGACCACCACACGGGGATCCACCATGGCGCATACCCAAGCAGCGACCGGCCACCCGGCCCGGGACGGCGAGAACACCCGCTTCATCCTCCTCATCAGCCTGGTCGCGACGATCGGCGGCTTCCTGTTCGGCTTCGACAGCGGCGTCATCAACGGCACCGTCGACGGCCTGCAGACCGCGTTCCAGTCCGACTCGGTGGGCACCGGGTTCAACGTCGCCTCGATGCTGCTCGGTTGCGCGGTGGGCGCGTTCTTCGCCGGCCGCCTCGCCGACCTGTACGGGCGCCGCGCGCTGCTCATCGTGGCGGCGGCCTTCTTCATCGTCTCGGCCTGGGGCTCGGGCGTGGCGGGCACCTCGTTCGAGTTCGTGATCTACCGGGTGATCGGTGGCCTCGCGGTGGGCGCGGCGAGCGTGATGTCGCCGGCCTACATCAGCGAGGTCTCCGCGGCGCACTACCGCGGCCGACTGGCGACGGTGCAGCAAATCGCGATCATCGGCGGCCTGTTCGCCGCGTTCCTGAGCAACTACCTGCTGGCGAAGTTCGCCGGCGCGTCGACCCAGCCCCTGTGGGCGGGGCACGAAGCCTGGCGCTGGATGTTCTGGATGGAGATCGCCCCGGCGACGCTGTTCCTGGTCGCCCTGGTGTTCATTCCCGAGAGCCCCCGCTTCCTGGTGGTGAAGAAGCGCAACGCGCAGGCGCTCGAGGTGCTGACGAAGCTGTATGGCGCGACCGCCGGGCGCAGCAAGCTGGCCGAGATCGAAGCCTCGCTGGCGCAGGACCACCACCGTCCCCGGTTCTCGGACCTGGTGTCGAAGGCCACCGGCAAGCTCCGCCCGATCGTCTGGGTCGGCATCGGCCTGGCGACCTTCCAGCAGCTGGTCGGCATCAACGTGGTCTTCTACTACGGCGCCGTGCTCTGGCAGGCGGTCGGCTTCTCCGAGAGCGACGCCCTGCTCATCAACGTGCTGTCGGGCGCGCTCAGCATCGGCGCCTGCCTGCTCACGGTGGTGCTGATCGACCGGATCGGCCGCAAGCCCCTGCTCTGGATCGGCTCGCTGGGCATGGCGGTCACCCTGGGCCTGGTCACGATCGCGTTCGCGACCGGCTCGCTCGACGCCGGCGGCACCTTGCAGCTCTCGGATTCAATGGGCGTGCTGGCGCTGGTCGCGGCCAACGTCTACGTGATCTTCTTCAACCTGTCCTGGGGCCCGGTCATGTGGGTCATGCTGGGCGAGATGTTCCCGAACCAGATCCGGGGCTCGGGCCTGGCGGTGGCCGGCCTGTTCCAGTGGGGCGCGAACTTCGCCATCACCATCACCTTCCCGGTGATGCTGGCCGGCATCGGCCTGGCGGCCACCTACGGCTTCTATGCGGCCGCGGCGTTCGTCTCGATCTTCTTCGTCCTGCGCTACGTCCACGAGACCAAGGGACGCGAACTGGAGCAGATGGAGGGCTGAGGCCCGGCTGCCCCGGGCGCTCCGGCGCCCGGGACGGGCCATCCCCGCATGACTTCGGCTCCGGCCCGTGCGGGGGCGCAGGGCGACCGGGTCGAGGTCCAGCCTCGCGCAGGTGCGGCCGCTGCGCTGTCGCGCGACACGGTCACCTGACCCCCGTCGCCGGGGCCCTGTTGCCCGGGGATGGGCGCGGACAGGGCATGCGTCCTGTCCGGCGATCGGCCGTCAGCGCCGCAGGGCCTCGGCGGGGATGTCGAGGTCCATCGACAGGGCCAGGTGGTCCGACCAGGCCGCGGGCAAGGCCAGGGCCTCGGCGCAGACCAGTCCATCGCTGGCGAGGATGTGGTCGATGGCGCGCTTGGGTCGCCATGCCGGGAAGGTGAGTACCTCGCAGGCCGGCGGCTGCAGGCGGGTCTGCCGGAACAACTGCTGCATCTCGGGCCTGTCGACCGGCGCATTGAAGTCGCCCATGAGCACCGCATGCGGATGGTCGTGCAGCAGTTCGGCGATGAAGGCGAGTTGCGAGGCGCGCGACTGCTTGCCCAGCGACAGGTGCGCGATGGCGACCAGCAGCCCGGCGTCCCCCTCGCCGAAGCGCGCCAGGAGCACGCCGCGGCCGGCGATGCGGCCGGGGAGGGCATGGTCGGTGACCTCGATGGGTTCGAGCTTGCTCAGCAGGCCATTGGCGCTCGATGCGACGCCCCCCACGCTGCGGTTGGGCTGGTGGCTCCAGTAGTCGAAGCCGCCCCGCTGGGCGAGGTAATGGGTCTGGTTGGTGAAGCCCGAACGCAGGCTGCCGGGGTCGCTCTCGTTGAGCCCGACGATGTCGTGCTCGCCCGCGACCCGGGCGATCACGTCGAGCGCGCCGCGCTTGTTGCCGGCCGGCAGCACGTGCGACCAGCTCCGGGTCGCATAGTCGCTGTAGCGGCGCGTGCTGGAACCGGCCTGGATATTGGCGCTGAGCAGCCGCAGGCGACGCCGGTCGCTGGGTGTCTGGATCATGGACAGGCGCGGCCCGGGCTGCGGAAACGGCGGAACTATTCGGCGACGCCGGCGCTGGAGCCCGCCGCCGGTGCCATGGCCGCGCGTTCCATCGCGACCAGGTGGTCGGTGATGCGCAGGCGATCCTCGAAGCTCTGCCCACCGATGACGCGATATTTGCCGTTGACGACGAGGTCCGGGGTCGACTCGACGCCACTGCGGGTCAGGAACTGCGCGACGCGCTTGAGCTTGGCGTTGACCGCAAAGCTGTCCATGGTGGACGCGAACTTCTTCGCGTCGGCCCCGTAGCGGGTGTAGAAGGCGGCGATCTGCTCGTTGCTGGCCACGGTGGGTGGCGCCGGCATGCTGCGGTCGACGTGGATCGCGCGGAACATCGCGGCATGGCTCTGCTCGAGCACGCCCAGTGCCTCGGCCGCATAGAACGCGCGGGCGTAGGGCTCCCAGTAGCCGCCGAACGGCGCCGCGAGCGGGGTGACCTTGACGTCGGCGGGCTGCTTCTGCGTCCAGCCTTCGAACAGGGGCTCGAAATGCGCGCAGTGCGGGCAGGTGTAACCGAACACTTCGACGACCTCGATCTTGCCCATCGCGGGGGCGTAGGGCTGGCCGCCGGGGATCTCCACGTAATCCGTGCCGGCGACCGGGGCCGGACCGGCCGGGGCCTGGACCGGGTTGACGTTCGGGGCGTCGTCGCCCGCGCCGGCGGCAGGCGCCGGCGCTTCGGCGGCCTCCGCATTGGCCGCGGTGGCCGGCGTCGCCGGCGTTGCTTCGGCAGCGTCGCCGGTCGAAGCGGTCGCGGGCGCTGCGTCGCTGGCCGGCGTCGCGGTCTCGGCGACCGGTGCGTCGCTCTCGGACGAACAGGCGCCCAGCAGCATCGAGGCAGCCAGGAGCATGGGAAGCAGGCGGGAAGTCATCGGGCGGTCTCCGGGTAGAAAGGGGCGGTCAGGCAACGTGCAACGGGGCACGGGCGCGACCGGCGTGGTGCAAGGATACCGGCACTGGCGGATCGCCGCGTGGACGCAGGCCAGGTCCGGTGACGTGCGTTCAGGGCGTCGCGGCGCGTTCGCGTTCCACCAGCGCGCTGGCGATGCGCAGGTTGTCCTCGAGCGTGCGCCCGGTCACGCGATAACGGCCATTGACGATCAGGGTCGGCGTGCCTTCGACGCCCGCCGCCAGGGCGAAGTCGCGCGCCGGGTCGAGCCTGCCCTGGACCGCCGGGGAACTGGCGGCCGCACGGAAGCGGTTCTTGTCGACGCCCAGCCCGGCATAGAACGCGGTGATCTCGTCAAGCGTGGGGTTGGCGGGCAGTGCGTGGGTCTCGTGGATGGCGTTGAACGTGGCCGCGTGGGTGCGCGCGAGGGCATGGATCGACTCGGCCGCGAAGTAGCCGACGGCCAGCATGTCGTCGGGGCTGCGCGGCAGGGGCAGGTAAGCGACGCGGACGTCCGGGCCCTGCTTCTGCTTCCAGCGCTCGAGCATCGGTTCGAAGTCGGCGCAGTGGTGGCACCAGTAGCCGAAGACCTCCACGACC
>JAUIJO010000227.1 GCA_030431185.1 Gammaproteobacteria bacterium
CGCTCCTGGGCCAGTGCCGGCCAGTCCACGGGATCGGTGCCGTCGCGGCCGAGCGCGGTGACGAACCGCACCGACTGGGCATGCTCGCGATGGGTGAGGGGCACGCCGGCGTAGGCGGCGCAGGCGACCGCGGCGGTGATGCCCGGCACCACCTCGAAGTCGATGCCGTGCGCATGGAGCACTTCCAGTTCCTCGCCGCCGCGTCCGAAGACGAAGGGGTCGCCACCCTTGAGTCGAACCACGCGCTTGCCGGCCCGCGCATGTTCGACCAGCAGGTCATGGATACGCGCCTGGGTGGCATGGTGGTCGCCGCCGATCTTCTTGCCGACCTCGATCAGGTCGGCATCGCGTCGTGCCAGCGCGAGGACCTCGGGACTCACCAGGCGGTCGTGCAGGATCACGTCGGCCTCGTTGAGCACCCGCAGGCCGCGCAGGGTCAGCAGTCCGGGGTCGCCGGGGCCCGCGCCGACCAGCGCGACGCTGCCGCGGGCCGCGGGGCCGTCGCCGGCCAGTGCGGCCTCGAATGCCGCCCCTGCGGCGGCCCGGTCGCCGCGGCGCAGGAGGGACGGCACCGGGCCGGCGAGCAGGGCGTCGAAGAAACGGCGTCGCGCGCCGATCTCGGGAAAACGCTGGCGGATGCGGTGGCGCTCCGCGTTGAGCAGCCCGGCGAGATCACCCAGCGACTCGTCGAGCTGTGTCTCGAGCTGCTCGCGCAGGTGACGGGCCAGCATCGGTGCGCCGCCGCCGCTGGAGATGGCCACCTGCAGCGGGCCGCGCTCGACGCGCGAGGGGACCTGGACGCTCGACAGGACGGCATCGTCGACCACGTTCACCCAGACCCGGCGCGCTTCGGCCGCCGTGGCGACCGCACGATTGATCAGCGGATCGTCGGTGGCCGCGATCGCCAGCCAGGCGTCGTTGAGCCAGTTCGGGTCGAAGCGGCCGGCGATGTGCTCGACGCGACCTTCCGCGACCAGGGTGGCCACGCTGTCGTCCAGCACGGGCGCGCCGACCACGACCCGGGCATCGGCGCCGAGCAGGGCGTCTATCTTGCGTCGTGCCACCGCGCCGCCCCCGACGACCAGCACGCGGCGGCCTCGAAGGTCGGTGAACAGGGGAAACAGGGAAGCGGGCATGGCGCTGGGAAGGCGGTCGGGAGTGCCACGCTAGGCGCTGCGCGGGCGATGCGGAAATGAGCAATCCGGCGGACGCCATGCCGAGTGGTCATAAGCAGCGGCGCGTCCGAGCTGGACGGGTCATGGGCCTTGGGCTAGTTTCGTGGCTGCCCCGCACGGCCACGTCGTGCTTCCATCAGGCGTCGCCGCGACACCGCGCGCGCCTGGCAGCGGAACCGTTCGCCATGACCCTGACCCAACTCCGCTATCTGGTGGCCATCGCCGACTCGGGCCTGAACATCACCCTGGCCGCCGAACGCGTGCATGCGACCCAGCCCGGGCTGTCCAAGCAGCTCAAGCAACTGGAGGAAGAGCTGGGCTTCCAGTTGTTCGTCCGTCGCGGACGCAGCCTGGAGTCCATCGCGCCGGGGGGCGAGAAAGTCCTCAAGCACGCGCGCCGCATCCTCGAGGAGGCGGCCAACATCCGCGCCTACGCCGCCAACGAGCGCGGCGAGCACGTGGGCCGGCTGGTGCTGGCGACCACGCACACCCAGGCCCGTCACGTGTTGCCGAGCGCGATCGCCGCGGTCAAGCGCGAGTTCCCCCGGATCAGCGTCCATCTCGAGCCGGTCGCCGACGGCGAGGTCCTCGAGCAACTGGCGCACGGCGCCGCCGACCTGGCGGTGCTTAGCACCGCCGGCCAGGTGCCGGACGCGGGGCTGGCGGTGCCCTTGTTCCGCTGGCGCCGCGTGGTGTTGATGCCGGCGTCGCACCCCCTCGCACGGCTCAAGCGGACGCCGAGCCTCACCGAACTGTCGCGCTATCCGCTGGTCAGCTACGAGTCCTCGATCCGGCCGGAGTCATCGCTGCGCCGTGCGTTTGCCAGCGAGGGCGTCGAACCCCAGTTGGCCATGACCGCCCGCGACGCGGACCTGATCAAGACCTACGTGAGGGCCGGCATGGGGGTCGGCCTGTTGGCGGAAATGGCGCTGGATGCCCAGGGGGACCAGGACCTGGTCGCCGTGCAGGCGCCCGATGCGATCCCCGAGTGCACGGCCTGGGCGGTACTGCCGCGGTCGCGCGTGTCCCGCGACTATGCGCTCGAGTTGATCCATGCCATCGCACCGCAGCTCGCTCGCCACGACCTGCGCCGCGTGCTGGAGGGCAATGCAGAGGCCGACTGGCCCACGCCCCCCACGTGGGTGGAGCTCAGCCAACCCATCACCCTGTGAGCGCGCCAGGCCGGCGACGGGCATCCCGCGCAGGGCGGATTCCCGTCCGCGTGGATGCTCGTTCACCCGGTCGGTGGGCTCCGCCCTGCGCGGAATGAAGCGCGTCGAGGCCTGTCGCCTCAGGCGGCCTGCTCCGCCGCCTCGTGCTCGTCGTCGAAGTGCAGGCCGCACTCGCGCTTGAGTCCGAAGAACCGCGTCTCTTCCGGGTTCATGCCGTCTTCGAGGCGGCGCGTGGTGTGCACGTCGCCGATCGACACATAGCCTTCGTGCCACAGCGGGTGGTAGGGCAGGTCGTGTTGTTCGAGGTAGCGCCAGACGTCGCGGTCGGTCCAGTCCGCCAGCGGGTGCAGTTTCCAGCGGCCGTCGCGCAACTCGAGGAAGTCGATCCCGGCGCGGCTGCGCGACTGGTCGCGACGCAGGCCGGCGATCCACGTGCGCACGCCCAGGGCCGACAACGCGCGTTGCATCGGCTCGACCTTGTGCACGCGGTTGTACTGGCCGATCGCTTCCGCGCCCAGGCGCTCGAGCTGGCGGGCGCGGCTCTCCGGCCACGCCGTGGCCGGGTCGGGATGGAATGTCTTGAGGTTGAGGCGAAGGCGTTCGCGCATCTCGCCGATGAACACATGCGTTTCGGGGAACAGGTAGCCGGTGTCGACCAGGATGACCGGCAGGTCGGGCGCCTGTCGGGTGGCCATGTGCAGCGAGACGGCGGCCTGCGCACCGAAGCTGGAGGACAGCGCATGGTTGCCCGCGGTGTTCTCGAGCGCCCAGGCGACCCGGCCGACGGCGTCCTGCCGGCCCAGCCAGCGATTCAGCTCCGCCAGCGCCTTGGGGGATTCGGCGGCGGTAATGGGATCCGGGGGCGTGATCATGGGAGCACCTCGTAGTTCGAGGGGTGGGTGTATGCCACCACGCCATTGCGCACGAGGAAATCACCGAAGCCTTCATCGGTGCCGCGTTCCGTCGCGTAGCGTGCCAGCAGCGTGTCGAGCTCGGCCAGGATCCGTGCTTCGTCGATGTTCTCGAGGTACAGCGTGTTGAGCCGCTGGCCGCGGTGATCGGCACCGAGCATGAGGTTGTAGCGGCCGGGCGCCTTGCCGACCAGGGCGATCTCGCCCAGGTAGGGCCGCGAGCAGCCATTCGGGCAGCCGCTGACGCGCAGGTTGATCGGGGCGTCGGCCAGGCCGTGGCGCGCCATCAGCGCGTCGACGCGGGACACGAGCTCCGGCAGGTAGCGTTCGGCCTCCGCCATCGCCAGGCCGCAGGTCGGCAGTGCCACGCATGCGATGGCGTCGCGCTCGAGCGGGGTGGCACTGCGGTGCCCGTCGAGCGCATAGATCGCGGCGAGTGCGTCGATGGCCTGGCGCTGAGCGGCGGGCACGCCGGCGATCACCAGGTTCTGGTTCGCGGTCATGCGGAACTCGGCGCCGTCGCTCTGTCTCTCCAGCACGCTTGCGATCTCGCGCAGGCCGCTGAGATGGCGGACGGTTTCGTCGTCGACGATGCGGCCGGCCGGCAGCGCGAGGGTCAGGTGCCAGCGCCCATCCCCGCCTTCGATCCAGCCGAAGCGGTCGTTGTTGTGTTCGAAAACGAACGGACGGGCCGGGGCGAGAGCGAACCCGGCACGCCGTTCAACTTCATCCTTGAACGCCTCCAGTCCGTGGTCGTCGATCGTGTACTTCAGCCGCGCGCGCTTGCGCACGTCGCGGTTGCCCCAGTCGCGCTGGGTGGTGACCACCGCGACCGAAATCGCCTTGAGTCCATCCGCCGGCACGAAGCCGATCACGTTGGCCAGGCGCGGGTAGGTCTCGGCGTCGCCATGGGTGGCGCCCATGCCGCCGCCGACGGCGACGTTGTAGCCGACGACGCGGCCGTCCTCGATCAAGGCGATGAAGCCCAGGTCCTGGGCGAACACGTCGACGTCGTTGAACGGCGGGATCGCGAAGCCGATCTTGAACTTGCGCGGCAGGTAGGTCTCGCCGTAGATCGGCTCCTCCACCGGCGGGCTGCCGGCCACCTGTTCCTCGTCCAGCCAGATCTCGTAGTAGGCGCGGGTGTTGGGCAGCAGGTGTTCGGAGACGGCGGCGGCGTGCGCATGGACCTCGGCATGGGCCGGGGACTGCAGC
>JAUIJO010000228.1 GCA_030431185.1 Gammaproteobacteria bacterium
GCATCCTCGCGGTTGCGCTCCTGGGTGCGGAAGCGTTGCGCGCTGATCACCAGCACCCCCTCGCCGGTGACGCGGCGATCGCGTCGCGACAACAGGCGCTCGCGCAGGGGCTCGGACAGCGAGGGGGAGTTGGCGATGTCGAAACGCAGCTCGACCGCGGTCGCCACCTTGTTGACGTTCTGGCCGCCCGGCCCGGCCGAACGCACGAAACGCTCGACCAGCTCGGCATCGGGGATCGCGATGTGGGCGACGACCAGGGACATCGGTATCGACAGGGAAACGGGAAACTGCGTCGATTGTAGTGCGAACGGGGGCCAACGCCGACCATCTCGCGCGGATGGCGGTCGGCCTGGCCTCAGTCGGGCAGGTCGCCGAAGAGTGCGAGCGCCCGCGCGAACGGCGCATCGACGGGCGCCCGCACTTCGATCCGCTCGCCACTGCCCGGATGGGTGAACGCCAGGCGCCGGGCATGCAGCAGCATGCGGTGGATGCCCATCATGCGGAATTGCCGGTTGTGGCGACCGTCGCCATGGCTGGTGTCGCCGATCAGGTGATGGAAGTCGTGCTTGAGGTGGCGCCGGATCTGCCGGTAGCGCCCGGTCTCCAGGCTGGCTTCCAGCAGCGCATACCGCGAGGTGGGGAATCCCGCCGAGGGCAGGTCCAGCTCCGCGGTCGCCAGTCGGCGGAAGCGGGTGATCGCGGGTTTCTTGACGGGCTTGCCGGGGCCGCCGTCGAGCGGATGGTCGATCTCGAACGCCTCCGGGGGCCAGCCGCGGCAGATCGCCCAGTACGCCTTCTCGACCTCGCGCGACATCATGACCCGGCCCAGCGCCGACGCGGTGTCGCGATCGAAGGCCAGCAGCAGGCAGCCACTGGTCGCGCGGTCGAGCCGATGCACCAGGAAGATCGGCCGGCCGAACTGCCGGCGCAGCCGCTCGGCGGCGAAATCGCTTTCCCCGCGGGCCAGGGCGCTGTCGTGCACCATCAGCCCGGCCGGCTTGTCGACCACCGCCAGCGCGTCGTCGGCATGCAGCACGCGCAGGTGCAGCGCATCGGCCGCGGGCGGCGCGGGAGCTTGGGGTTCATTCATCGGGGAGCGGGGATCGCGGGCACGATTCGTCGAAGGCGTGGTCTATTGTCCCCGTGCACGCACTGGAGGGCCACCCGCGCCCTCGCCCCTTCCATTCACAAGGACTCCGAATGCCGATCCACCGCCCGCATCCCGCCCTGTTCGCCCTGTCGCTCGCCCTGCTGCTGCCCCTGCAGGCCACGCCCGCCCATGCCCGGTCGGTGGCCCCCCCGCGGGGCGTGGCGGCTGGACCCTGCGTGGAAGGCATCTGCGAATACCGCCTCGACAATGGCCTGCAGGTGTTGCTGTTCCCCGACGCCAGCAAGCCGACGGTGACGGTGAACATCGCCTACGGCGTGGGCTCGGTCGACGAGAACTACGGCGAGACCGGCATGGCGCACCTGCTCGAGCACCTCATGTTCAAGGGCACCCCGACCCACGCCGACATCCCGGCGGAGATGAAGCGCCGGGGCATCGAGAAGAATGCGACCACCTCGCTCGACCGCACCAACTACTTCGGCAGCTTTCCCGCCAACGACGCCACCCTCGACTGGCTGCTGGGGTTGGAGGCGGACCGCATGGTGCATTCGAACATCGCCCGCGCCGACCTCGACAGCGAGATGACGGTGGTCCGCAACGAAATGGAGCGCGGCGAGAACAACCCGGGCGCGGTGATGCTCCAACGCCTGCGCTCGACCGCGTTCCTCTGGCACAACTACGGGCACTCCACGATCGGCGCGCGCGCCGATGTCGAGAACGTCCCGATCGAGCGCCTGCGCTCCTTCTACGAGCGCTGGTACCGGCCCGACAACGCGACCCTGATCGTCGCCGGCCGGATCGACCCGGCGGCCACGCTGGCCCGGGTGGCGCACCACTTCGGCGGGATCGCACGGCCGGATGCGGCACTGCCGCCCAACTGGACCGCCGACCCCACCCAGGACGGCGAGCGCGAGGTGACCGTCCGACGCAGCGGCGACATGCGCCTGGTCGCGGCGGGCTACCACGTCCCCGCCGCGACCCATCCCGACAGCGCCGCGCTGGCCGTGCTCATGAACATCCTCGGCGACACGCCGGGCGGTCGCCTGCACAAGGCCCTGGTCGACAGCCACCTGGCCGCGGGCACCGGCACCAGCCTCGACACCCTGCACGACAGCGGCCTGGCAACGGTCCTGCTGGTCGCCCCGAAGGATGCCGACATCGACAAGGCGCAGGACGAGCTGCTGTCGCAGGTCGAGGCCCTGGCCGCGCACCCGGTGACCGCGGCCGAGGTCGCGAAGGCCCGGCAGCGCATCGCCAACGGCTACGAGCAGAACTTCAACAACGTCAACGCGGTCGCGATGGCGTTGACCGAATCCGTCGCCGCCGGCGACTGGCGCCTGTACTTCCTGCGTCGCGACAGCATCGCGCGGGTCACCGCCGATGACGTCAACCGCGTCGCCGGCGCCTACTTCAAGCGCAGCAACCGCACCCTGGCCCGTTTCGTGCCGACCGACGCGCCCGATCGCGCGACGATCCCGCCCGCGCCGACCGCGGCCGAGCGCCTCGACGGCTACGTCGGACGCACGGCGATCGACGCCGGCGAAGCCTTCGACCCCACGCCCGCCAATATCGATGCGCGCACGCAGACCTTCACCATCGGCGATGGACTCAAGGTCTCGCTGCTGCCCAAGGAAACCCGCGGTGACGTGGTGACCGTCAACGCGACCTTCCGCTACGGCGACGTCGACAGCCTGCGCGGCCGGGAGGCCGGTGCGCTGGCGGGCGTGATGCTGATGCGGGGCAGCGCGTCGATGACGCGCCAGCAGATCGCCGAGAAGCTGGAGGCGCTGCGCACCACGGGCGGCGTCAGCGGCGGCCTGCAGTCGGCGGGATTGACCCTGCAGTCGCGGCGCGACACGGTCGCCGAGGCGCTGGCGCTGGCCGCCGACGTCCTGCGCCATCCGGCGTTCCCGGAAAGCGAGTTCGAACAGTTCCGGCTCCAGGCGATCACCGGCCTGGAGGCCTCGCTCAAGGAGCCCGGCGCGGTCGCCGGCAACGCCCTGGCCCGCCATTTCGATCCCTGGCCGGTGGGCCACCCGCTGCACAACCAGTCCACCGCCGAGGCGCTGGCCATGATCCGTGCCGCCCGCCTCGAGGAGATCAAGGCCTTCCATCGCGACTTCTACGGCAGCAGCGTCGGCGAGATCGCGGTGGTCGGCGACTTCGACCCGGTCGCGATGAAAACCCAGCTCGAGACCCTGTTCGCCCACTGGACGTCCCGGCATCCCTACGTGCCCATCGCCACCCACTACACCGAGGTCGCGCCGGTCGAGCAGCGCCTGGCCACGCCCGACAAGGCCAACGCGGTGCTGGTGGCGCGCAGCAACATCTCGCTCAACGAGGACGATGCGGACTACCCGGCCCTGCTGGTCGCCAACCAGATCCTCGGCGGCGACCCGCTCAAGGCACGCCTCGGCGACCGCCTGCGCCAAGAGGAGGGCCTGACCTATGGCATCGGCAGCGGCCTGTATGCCGACGCCAGCATCGAGGGACGCGACGACGCCGGCCAGATCAGCATCCAGGCCAGCGCCGCGCCGGAGAACGTCGATCGCCTCGAGGCCGGCATCCGCGAGGAGCTCGAGCGCCTGGTGCGCGACGGCATCACCGGGGACGAACTCGAGGATACCGTCGAGGCACTGCGGGTCGAGCGCCAGCAGGCCCTCGCCTCCGATGGCAATCTGGTCGGACTGCTGGGCCGCAACCTCTACCTCGGACGTCGCATGGCCTGGTCGGCCGCCCTGGACGAACGCCTCCAGGCGCTGACGGTCGCGGACGTCGATGCGGCGATCCGCCGCCACGTCGACCCGCGGCATTTCAGCGTGTTCGTGGCCGGCGATCTCTCCGGCACGGACGCAGGCGACGACACGGGGGGCACGGACACCCGCGCCGCGGATTGACCCCGGGGGCGACGCGCCGGCCGGCTGGCCTCAGCCGCGTCGGCGCGGCCAGGCCGCCAGCAACGCCCAGACGCCGCCGATGCCCGCCACCCAGCTCGAAGCCGGCACCGAGAGGATGGTCGGACCGCCGGCCTCCATCGCATACAGCATCACCGCGACGATCAGCAGGCCGGTACCCAGCAGCGCCGCGACCGTGCGGCGTTGCAGGTCCTTGACCGCCCGGGTCAGCTCCGCGAGGTCGCGCGAACGCATGTTGAGGCTGTGCGTGCCATCGACCTGCTGTTGCAGCCAGCCGTGCAGCAGGCGTGGCATCTCCGGCGCGCGGGTGACCAGCTCGGGCAGGCGCTTGCGGAACTCGCGCGCCAGCCGCGCCGGGCTGTAGCGCTCCACCAGGATCTTCTGCAGGACCGGCCGGGCGACCGCCCAGATGTCGAGCCTGGGATCG
>JAUIJO010000229.1 GCA_030431185.1 Gammaproteobacteria bacterium
TCGGCAAATTACCCCGCACAATGTGAAAATGCAATCGGCGCCGCAACGGCCTGCCGCACCTGACAGGACACCCCCGACATTGGATATCCAGAACCTGTATTACGCCCTCGCCGCGATAATGATCGTCGTCGGCATCGCGGGTACCGTGCTGCCGGCCCTGCCGGGTATTCCCCTGGTATTCGTCGGCATGCTGCTGGCCGCCTGGGCCGGTGATTTCGCGCATGTCGGCTGGGTGCCCCTGCTTTTCCTGGGACTGCTCACCGTCCTCTCGCTGGTGGTGGACTTCGCCGCCACCGCGATGGGCGCCAGGCGCGTCGGCGCCAGCCGGCTGGCGATCGTCGGCGCGGTGGTGGGTACGTTCGCCGGCCTGTTCTTCGGCCTGGTCGGCATATTCATCGGCCCCTTCGTGGGCGCGGTGGCCGGCGAGTTCCTGCATACCCGTCGTATGGGCCAGTCCACCCGTGTCGGCCTGGCGACCTGGGTCGGCATCATCGTCGGCACGGTGTTCAAACTCGGGCTGGCCTTTACCATGCTCGGACTGTTCGTCGCCGCATTGTTCTTCTGAGCGGCGCCCGCCCCCCTTTTTATCCGGATACCGTTAGATGCCACGCCTCTCCCTGCCCGTCGCGCCCGTCATGCTGGCATTCGCCCTGCCCGTTCCCGCCGTCGCCCAGGTGGTCGCCCCCTCACCGGGGGCCTGCGTCTCGATCGAAGTCGACGCGGACCGGCTGGCCTGCTATGACCGGAGCCTGGGCCGCGGCGTCCGCGAAGCGAAGGAAGCCGACATCGCCGCGCGCGAGGCCAAGGCCATCCAGGACAACCTGGAGGTCAGCGAGGCCGTGGTGCCGGAGGCGGTGCCCGCGATGGGCCCCGGCGGCGAGCTGTACCCGAACGACGACCCGCTCGACCGCGCCATCGCCAATGCGGGCAAGGGCTCGCTGCTCGACAGCCGCTGGGAGCTGGCCCGCGACTCCAAGCTGGGCATCTTCAACTTCCGTGCCTACAAGCCGACCTACCTGCTGCCCGTGTTCTGGACCAGCAACGTCAACGACACGCCCAGCTCGCCCAATCCCAACAACACCGTCAACCAGCCGATCGGGCTGGACGCGCTGGAGGCGAAGTTCCAGCTGAGCTTCAAGATGAAGGCCTGGGAGAACATCTTCGGCGACAACGGCGACCTGTGGCTCGGCTACACCCAGAGCTCGCGCTGGCAGGTCTACAACAGCGACATCTCGCGGCCCTTCCGGGAAACCAACTACGAGCCCGAAGTGACGCTGATGTTCCGCAACAACTACAGCCTGCTGGGCTGGAACGGGCGCATGGCGGGCGTCAGCCTGACCCACCAGTCCAATGGCCGCGCCGATCCGATCTCCCGAAGCTGGAACCGCGTCATCGGGACGGTCGGCTTCGACCGCGACAACTGGTCCCTGGTGGTGCGTCCCTGGTGGCGCATCGACGAGGATCCCGCGGACGACAACAACGCCGACATCGAGGATTTCGTCGGCCGCGGCGACGCGACGCTCGTCTATGTTCGCGAGGGGCACCAGTTCTCGCTGACGGGTCGCCATTCCCTGCGCAGTGGCGACCGTTCGCATGGCTCGCTGCAGTTCGACTGGGGCTTCCCGATCCACAACAGCCTGCGCGGCCACCTGCAGGTCTTCGACGGCTATGGCGAGAGCATGATCGACTACAACCATCGCGCCACCTACATCGGACTGGGCGTATCCATGCTGGAGTGGTACTGAACACCGCCACCGGCGGGTAGGGGCGTCACCAGGGGGAACACGGAACCGGGCCTTTGATCGAAGGCCGGCCACATCGCAAGGAGACGACCATGAAAATGCGACGCATCCTGTCCCTCGACGGCGGCGGCATCCGCGGCCTGGTCGGCTGCATCTGGCTGTCGGGCATCGAGGACGCCCTGCGCCAGGCGGGAAAGCCCGGGCTGCTCGAGCGGGTGGACCTGATCGCGGGCAGTTCGACGGGTGCCCTGATGGCCTGCGGGCTTTCGCTGGGCCTGAGTCCGGCGCAGTTGGCGGACTGGTACCGCAAGGAACGCCACGCCATCTTTCCGGGCATGGCCGGCCGCCTGTGGTCGCGGGCCGGGCGCCTGTTCACCCAGGGCATCTCCGCACCGCGCTACGACGCCAAGGGCCTGGAGAAAGTCCTGAAGAAGGTCTTCGGAACGACGACCCTCGGCCAGGCGAAGGTGCCCCTGCTGATCACCAGCTACGACACGATCTCGCGCACGCCGGTGGTGTTCAAGAGCTTCAAGCCCGAGCACGCGGACCTGCCGATGTGGGAAGTCTGCCGCGCCTCCAGTGCCGCGCCGACCTACTTCCCCGCCCACGGCATGGTGGTCGAGGGCCGCAAGCGCGCCCTCATCGACGGCGGCGTGGTCGCCAACAATCCCACCGCGTGCGCGATCGCCGAGGCGCTGCGCAAGGACCAGCGCGTCGATGATGCCCACGACCTGAGGGTGGTGTCCGTCGGTACCGGCGAGCGCAACCGGCCGATCGACCTGAAGTCCGCGCGCGAATGGGGGGCGCTCGAGTGGGCGACGCCGATCATCGACGTGCTGTTCGACGGCAACACCGACTCGGTCGACTACATCGCCCGCCACATCGTCGGCGACGGCTATTTCCGCCTGCAGTCGCAATTGACGCCCGGGCTGGACGACCTCGACGACGTCAGCGACACCAACATCGCCGCGCTCGAGGCGATGGCCACGCAGTACCTGCTGAAGGCCGAGACCCGCAGCCTGCTCGCCCGCATCGCCGGACAGCTCTGAGCGCGCGTCGCGGCGGGTGCGCGGGGCTGCCCGGCCCTAGGTCCAGTCGTCCAGGCCTTCGCGCCGGTACACCTCGCGCAGGGAAGGCAGGTCCTTCATCCGCCGCGCCAGGGCATGCAGTGCCGGCCAGTCGTCGCTGGGTCGCGGCATGTTGCGCGACCAGCGCATCAGCATGGTGAACACGAAGTCGACCGCGCTCATCGAGGTGCCCAGCAGGTAGGGACCGTGGGCACGCAGGTGCGCGTCGACCTGCGCCCAGGCCGACTCGATCGCCGCGCGCGCGCGTTCGCGCACCGCGTCGGCGTTCTCCGCCCCGGCCACTTCGTCGGCATAGAACCATGCGCGGTACGGCGGCATCAGGGTGTAGACCGCGAAACACATCCAGCGGTAGTAGTCGGCGCGCGCGGGGGTACCCGGCGCCGGGGCCAGGCCGGCATCCGGGTACAAGTCGGCCAGGTGCATGGCGATGGCGACCGACTCGGTGAGCACCTGGCCATCGATGACCAGGGTGGGCACGCGACCCTGCGGATTGAGCGCCAGGTACCCGGGGGTCTTGTGTTCGCGCTTGTCGAAGTCCAGCAGCACCAGCTCGTGTTCGACGCCGAGCTCGACCAGCAACCAGTGGACGACCAGCGAAGCCGTGCTGCGCGAGCCGTGCAGGACGACCCTCATGCCGGCTCCACCACGACCGGGATCTTGCCGATGCGCGCCTGCCATTCGCGCGGCCCGGTGCGGTGCACCGACTCGCCCTGGCTGTCGACCGCCACCGTCACCGGCATGTCCTGCACGGTGAATTCGTAGATCGCCTCCATGCCCAGGTCCTCGAAAGCCACGACGCGCGAGGCCTTGATCGCCCTGGACACCAGGTAGGCGGCGCCGCCCACCGCCATCAGGTAGGCGGAACGATGCTTGCGGATCGCCTCGATCGCGACCGGGCCGCGCTCGGCCTTGCCGACCATGCCCAGCAGGCCGGTCTGCTCGAGCACCTGCTCGGTGAACTTGTCCATGCGCGTCGCGGTGGTGGGGCCGGCGGGACCGACCACTTCGTCGCGCACCGGATCGACCGGACCCACGTAGTAGATGAAGCGGCCCTTGAAGTCGACCGGGAGCGGCTCGCCCTTGTCGAGCATCGAGACGATGCGCTTGTGCGCCGCGTCGCGCCCGGTCAGCAGCTTGCCGTTGAGCAGCAGCACCTCGCCGGGCTTCCAGCCGGCGACCTCCTCCGGGGTGATGGCGTCGAGGTCGACCCGGCGGCCCTTGCTGGCGTCGTAGGTCAGCTCGGGCCAGTCCTCCAGCGACGGCGGATCGAGCATGACCGGACCGCTGCCATCCAGAGTGAAGTGGGCGTGGCGGGTGGCGGCGCAGTTGGGGATCATCGCCACCGGCAGGTTCGCCGCATGCGTCGGGTAGTCCTTGACCTTGATGTCGAGCACCGTGGTCAGCCCCCCCAGGCCCTGCGCGCCAATGCCCAGGCTGTTGACCTTCTCGAACAGCTCCAGCCGCAGTTCCTCGGCCCGGTTCGACGGCCCACGCGCCTGCAGCTCGGTGATGTCGATGGGCTCCATCAGCGATTCCTTGGCCAGCAGCATCGCCTTCTCGGCGGTGCCGCCGATGCCGATGCCGAGCATGCCCGGCGGGCACCAGCCGGCCCCCATGGT
>JAUIJO010000230.1 GCA_030431185.1 Gammaproteobacteria bacterium
TGGCGGTGAGCGCGAACAGGCAGAGCAGCAGGCCCATGCACGAGGCGCGGCTGAAGATTGGCATCGGTGTCCCCGGGTTCGTCCATGACTGCCCGAAGCATATGGATTTTCGGGACCGTGTCGAGCCCGGTATGGGACGGCCTGGCCCGGCGAAGCCGGCAAGGATCCGCCGCCCCTTCAACCAGGCCCGTGCGGGACGACAGCCCCCCGGGAGCCGACGGTTACTTCTCCACGAAGGCGCGTTCGAACACGTACTGCCCCGGCGTACCGATGCGCGGCGCCGCGGTGAAGCCTCGCCCGTCCAGCAGGGTGCGGAAGTCGGCCAGCATCTGCGGGCTGCCGCAGACCATGGCCCGGTCCCGGGCGGGGTCCAGCGGCTCGAGGCCCAGGTGCTGCATCATCTGGCCGCTGGCCATCAGGTCGGTCATGCGGCCCCGATGGTCGTGGCCCTCGAACGCGAATGCCTCGCGGGTCACCGCGGGGTAGTAATGCAGCTGCCGCGCGATCGTCTCGCCGAGGAACTCGTGGTGCGGCAGTTCGTTGACGATGTAGTCCCGGTAGGCAAGGTCCTGCGCGTTGCGCACGCCGTGGCACAGGATCACCCGCTCGAAGCGCTCGTAGGTCTCCGGGTCCTTGATGATCGAAAGCCACGGGGCGAAGCCGGTGCCCGTGCCCAGCAGGTACAGGTTGCGCCCGGGATGCAGGTCGCTGATCAGCAGCGTGCCGGTCGGCTTGCGGCCGATCAGGATGCCGTCGCCGGGCTTGATGTGCTGCAGGCGCGAGGTGAGCGGACCATCGGGCACCTTGATGCTGAAGAACTCGAGCTGCTCTTCCCAGTTGGCGCTGGCGATCGAGTAGGCACGCAGCAAGGGCTTGCTCGACCCGTCGGCCTGCTCGACGGGCAAGCCGATCATCACGAACTGGCCGTTGTCGAACCGGAAGCCGTCGTCGCGTGTCGTGGTGAAGCTGAAGTAGTCGTCCGTCCAGTGACGGACGTCCAGCACGGTTTCGGTGCCGAAGGCTGAGGACATATAAGGGGCGGGGGCGTGGAGCGAAGCCGCCATTTTACGCGATTTGGGGATGGGTGATTGGTGATTCGTGATTGGTGATAGGTGGGGCCTTCGCGGGTCTGTCCATGGCATCTCAGAGGCTGGATCCCCGCTTTCGCCGGGATGACGATCGTGGGAACGCTCCCCATTCCCCATTCCCCATTCCCCAATCACGAATCACCAATCACCAATCACCAATCACCAATCACCAATCACCAATCACCAATCACCAATCACGACCCCGAAATCACCTGTATCCCGCCGCCTGCAGCTCGAACAGCTCGGCGTAGCGGCCGCCGGCGGCCATCAGCTCGTCATGGGTGCCACTGGCCTCGAGTCGACCGTCGGCCAGTACCAGGATGCGGTCGGCCATGCGCACGCTGCTGAATCGGTGCGAGATGAGCACGGCGGTGCGCTGGTCGGAGAGCTCCTTGAAGCGCTGGAACACCTCGAATTCGGCGCGCGCGTCGAGGGCCGCGGTGGGTTCGTCGAGGATCATCACCTGGGCGTCGCGCATGTAGGCCCGAGCGATCGCGATCTTCTGTCACTGGCCGCCGGAGAGGTCGACGCCGGTCTTGAAGCGCCGGCCGATCACCTGGTCGTAGCCTTGCGGAAGGCCGGCGATCATCGCATCCGCCATGGCGCGCCCGGCGGCGTCGCGGATGCGTCCCGCGTCGTCCATGGCCTCGATCCGGCCGACGCCGATGTTCTCGCCGGCGGTCAGGTGGTAGCGCACGAAGTCCTGGAAGATCACGCCGATGTTGGCGCGCAGCTGGTCCAGGTCGTACTCGCGCAGGTCGTGGCCGTCCAGCAGGATGCGGCCTTCGTCGGGGTCGTAGAGGCGCGCGAGCAGTTTGACCAGGGTGGTCTTGCCGGCCCCGTTCTCGCCGACGAGTGCCAGCACTTCGCCCGCGCGGAGTTCGAAATCCAGTCCCCGCAACGCCCACTTGTCCGCGTCGGGATAGCGGAAACCCACGTTCTCGAACACGAAGCCCCGTGCGATCGGTTGCGGCACGTCGCGTGGATCGGGTGGGGTGGCGATTTCCGGACGGATGGCGAAGAAGGAAAACAGGTCGTCCAGGTACAGTGCCTGGCCCGCGACCTGGGAGAAGCCGACCAGCAGGCCTTCGAGCAATTGCCGCAGGCGCAGGAAACTGCCGGCCAGGAAGGTCAGGTCGCCGATGCTGAAGTCGCCGCGCACCGTGCGCCAGGCGATGTAGGCGTACGCGATGTAGTAGCCCAGCGTGCCCAGCGCGGCGAGCAGGGTGCCCCAGACCGCCCGGCGCCGCGCGAGCTTGCGGTTGGCGCGGAAGAATCGGTCGGCAAGCTCCCGGTAGCGCTCGATCAGGAACCGGTGGAGGTTGAAGATCTTCACCTCCTTGGCGGTCTCGACGCTCGCGCCCATCTGGCGGACGTATTCGAGTTGGCGCCGCTCCGGCGTCCACGCGAAGTTGAGCGAGTACCCCAGGGCGTTGAAGTGCGATTCGCCGACGAAGGCGGGCACCAGCGCGACCGCCAGCAGCAGGATCAACCAGGGGGCATAGACCAGAAGTCCCGCCGCGAAACTGGCCACGGTGATCATGTCCTGCACCTGGCCGAATATCTGGCTCATCAGGTTGACCCGCCCCATGGTCTGGCGGCGCGCCCGGTCCAGCTTGTCCTGCAGGTCGGGATCCTCGAAGTCCTCCAGGTCCAGCGTCGCGGCGTGCTCCATGAGGCGCACGCTGGTGGCATTGGTGAAAAGCTCCGAGAGCAGGGCGTCGCCATAGCTGACCAGTCGACCGATCAGGTCCGAGGCAATCGCCAGCGCGAACTCGGCCAGCAACAACCACGACAGGCTGTCGAAACGATGGCTGGCGATCGCCTCGGCCAGCGAGCCGGTGGCGACCCCACTGCCCACGAGCAGCACCACCTCGTCGATGATCAGCTTGCCGACATACAGCATCAGCACCGGCAGGAAGGCGCGCACCAGGCGCAGGCCGAGCGTCATCAACGTGAGGGCGGGACTGGTCGACCAGATCATCCGCAGGAATGGCGGCAGGTTGCGCAGCGCGTCGAAGCGCTCGCGCAGGCTGGGCTTGGAACCGCCGGGCGATGCGGAAGCGGGCATGGGGTCTTCCTGGACCGGGATGCCGGGAGTGTACGCGCTCCGCGTCGATGGCTGGCGACGGGCGCCGGCCGCCAGCAAACCGGGTGGGAGCCTCAGGCCCCCGTGGCGACGTAGGGCGTCTCCGGCAGGGGCCGGCGCAGGCCGACGTTGAGCATGTTCCAGGCCCGGATGGCCGCGACCGCGAAGCCCAGCTCACTGACTTCGCGCGCGTCGAACTCGGCCTGTACCGACTCGAGCGCGTCGTCGCGCAGTGGCTGGTGGCCCAGGGCGTTGAGTGCCTCGGCCCAGCCGAGCGCGGCGCGCTCGCGCGCATCGAACAGCGGCGATTCGCGCCATGCGGCCACGGTGTCGAGCTTGCGTTGCGCCACGCCCGATCGGCGCAGCGCTTCGGCATGCATGTCCAGGCAGAACACGCAGGCATTGAGCTGGGAGACCCGCAGCGAGACCAGTTCCACCAGCTGCGACCCCAGTGGACCCTTGTAGAGCTGCGCGCTGAGCTGGGCGAGTTGCTGGAACGCACGCGGTGCGTGTGCGGCGTAGTCGACGGGGGCAGTGTCCATGGGCTTCGTCCTCTTCACGGTGCGGCCAGGATGGCCGATTCGTGGCAAGGACGGCGCGGGGCGCCCGCGCGTGACACGGGTCGCGTGGGTTCAGTCGGCCTGCCAGTGGCGCAGCTTGTCGGGATTGAGCAGGGTCAGGATGCCGTCGATGCGGCCGTCGCGCAGGGTGATCGTGGTGACCGACTCCAGGTGGCCGTCGCGCGAACGGATGATGGCGGGTTCGCCATTGACCGTGCCGATCGTGGCTTGGACCTCCTGGCCGACCCTGCGCGCGACCGCGGCGTAAAGACGTCCGATGCGCTCGGCCCCGAGCAGGGGCCGGATGGCCGCCGTGACCTTGCCGCCACCGTCGGATACCAAACGCGCATTCGCGTCGAGCAGGCGCACGATCGCGGCCTCGTCGCCCGACTGGGCGGCCTGCATGAAGCGCTCGAGCAGCTGGCGATGGCGGTCGCGGCGGACTTCGAAGCGCGGTCGCCCTTCCCGCAGGCGGCCCCGGGCCCGGTGCACCATCTGCCGGCAATTGGCCACGCTGTGGCCGAGCAGCTCGGCGATCCGTTCGTAGTCGTGGTCGAAGGCCTCCTTCAACAGGAAGGCCGCGCGCTCCTCGGGTCCCAGCCGTTCCAGCAGGGCCAGGAACGCCAGCGACACCTCGTCGGCGATCTCGGCGCCGGCCTCGGGCGTGGTGGAGGCATCCACGTCCAGCGGCTCGGGCAACCAGGG
>JAUIJO010000231.1 GCA_030431185.1 Gammaproteobacteria bacterium
TGCGGCCTGCGTGACTGATCGTGCCCACCCGGATCCGTCATCTCCATTCTCCAACCGGCCGCCCGTGGGTACTGCCAGCATGCTGTCAGTAGCCAGGGGCGGCTTCGCGCCGACATGCGATGCAAGTGCGTAGGATCGCCTGACGTCCCCACGGAGCAATGCCATGGCCCACCGCAGCCGACTGGCCGGTTTCATCATCGACTGCCGCACCGACGACCTCGATGCCGCGGCGGACTTCTGGAGCCAGGCGCTTGGCGTGCGGATCGCCGACCGCGACGCGGGTGGCGAGGGCGCCGAATACCAGCAGTTCGGGGACACCCCGGGCGACCTGCACATCGAAGTCCAGAAGGTCGACCATGAATCGCGCGTCCACCTCGACATCGAGGCCGATGACGTGGACGCCGAGGCCGCGCGCCTGGAAGCACTCGGTGCGCGGAAGCTCGGCTTCGTGAAGCGCTGGTGGGTGATGGAGGCGCCGACGGGCCAGCGCTTCTGCGTGGTGCGGATGAAGCACCCCGAACGCGGCGCGCCTCCGACGCAGTGGGATTGAGCGGCGAGCGGACGCCCCGCGGCTAGGCCAGCATCGGGGTGTCGTCGACCACCACGCAGTCGCGGCCCCCGGCCTTGGCCCGGTAAAGCGCCTGGTCGGCGCGGTCGAAGACCTGTTCGGCGAACGCCATCCCGGGCTCGCCGCCCGCCACGCCCACCGATACCGTCAGTGAGAACGGCAGCGCGGACTGCTTGACGCGCGTGCGGATGCGCTCGGCCACCTCCACTGCGTCGGCCAGCCGGGTGCTGGGCAGGACCACCAGGATCTCCTCGCCGCCGTAGCGCACCGCGACGTCGCCGCCGCGGATGGAACGTTCCACCGCGTCGGCCACCGCCTGCAGCGCACGGTCGCCGAGCAGGTGCCCGTGGCGATCGTTGACCTGCTTGAAATGGTCCACGTCGATCAGCATCAGGCTGTAGGGCGCGGACGTCAGCCGGGCCATCGCCTGCGGGTTTTCCCGGAGCTGGGCCAGGCCCACGCGGTTCATCAGCCCGGTCAACTGGTCGTGGTGGGCGCGATGCTGCAGCTGTTCGTTGCGCAGCAGCAGGTCCGCGCGCGCCTCCTCCAGTCCCTGGGCGAAGGCTTCGCGCTCGGCCAGCAGCCGGCGCTGCTGGTGGGCGTAACGCCGGAGTTCGAGCAGGTGCTGGGTCTGCCGCGCCAGCACCTCGAGGCCTTCGCGCTGCGCGCGATCCAGGTCGCGCGGGACGGTGTCGACCACGCAGACCGTGCCCAGGGCGTTCCCGTCCGGACTGCGCAGCGGCATCCCGGCATAGAAGCGCATCGGCGCCCCGGCCAGGTTGAGGTCGATGTGCGAGAAGCGGTCGTCCGCCTTCGTGTCGGGCACCACCAGCAGGCGGTCGGGGGTGCGGATCGCATGTTCGCAGATGGCGTGGCTTCGCGGGGTCTGCTCGAGGTCCACGCCGATGCGCGCCTTGAACCACTGCCTGTCGTGGTCCAGCAGCGAAATCATCGCACCGGGCGTCCCGCAGATGGTGACCGCCAGCCGGGCGATGTCGTCGTACGCCTGCTCGGGCTGCGTGTCGAGGACGTGGTACGCCTCCAGCGCGGCCTGGCGTCGTGCCTCGATGGCAGGATCAGCGTGGGGGAATTCCACGACGGGCTCTGGCACGGCGGTCTCCGACTGGGTCGGGGCGGACTGGGTCGGGGCGGCGGGAAGACGGTAGCGCGGGCGGGTCATGGCAGGAATGCGGATCTGTGACGCACAGCGTATCCGTACTGCGCGCCACGCCCTGTGATGGAGTCCCCAGACCCGGACCGGACGTGGCGGGGGACGGGGTCGCGTTCAGCCCCGCGATCGCTCCCACCATATCAACAGGCCCTGGGCATTGAGCTCGATGTCGACCGCCAGCACTTCGAAGATCGCATCGGCGTCCAGCTCGACGCCATGCGCCCGCAGGCGCTGCAGATAGAGGTCTCGCAGCGCCTCCACCAGGCGCGCATGCGCGTCGCCGCCGGCCGCTGCGGCCTGCCCGACGGCGTCGACCATCGCGTCGATGAGGGAGAACAGGCCGTCGGCGAGGCGCTCGACGTCCTCGACGCGGCCGAAATGGGTCGGGTACATCGCCCGGGGCGATGTTTCCAGCAGGCGCCGGATCGAGTCTTTCAACGGCCCGGGCTCGAACTGGACCGGAGACGTGGTCGGGATCGCGATGGCCCCGTTGACGGTGTCGAACTCGCGGTAGGACAGGCCGAAGGTGTCGCCGGTGAACCAGCTGCGGCTTCGCGCGTCCCACAGGCACAGGTGGTGGCGGGCATGGCCGGGCGTGTCGATGCAGCGCAGGACGCGGCCGGCGAGCGCGAACTCATGGCCTTCCGGCGCCTCGACCACGCGCCCGGCCGCGACCGGCAGGATGGTGCCGTAACTGCGGGCCATCTCCGCCTCGCCATACACCGCGGTCGCCCCGGCGATCAGCTTCGAGGGGTCGACCATGTGTCGGGCGCCGCGCGGGTGCACGAGCAGTTTCGCGTGGGGCAACTCCCGCATCAGCGCGCCCGCACCGCCGGCATGGTCGAGGTGGACGTGGGTGAGCACCAGCCAGTCGACGTCGCCGACCCCCAGCCCCGCGTCGGCCAGCGCCTGCAACAGGCGCGGCACGCTGTGGTTGGTCCCGCAGTCGATGAACGCGCCCCGTCCCTCCTCCACCATCAGGTAGGCCGCGTCGAAGCGGGGACGATGGAAGCCGGTGTCGATGGCGGTGATGCCGTGTTCCTGGCTCATGCAGGCCTCGGTGTGGGGATGTAGGTCGCCCGGCGGCGTCGCGGCCGGTCTCCGCCCCGAGGATGCGCCGGATCGCGCGGCGCGATCAAGCCGCGCCGGTCACGGTGCGTGCTTGCGCAGCCAGGCGCGGCGCAGGAAGAAGGCCACGGTCATCACCAGCAGGAACACGCCGTATCCGACCGCGGTGGCCAGCACCTGCGCCCACATCGGGCCATAGCCGGGATCGGCATGCGCATGCGCCCAATGGATGCTGGCGAGGAATGCCATCACCGCGAGAAGCAGGCTGCCGGCATCGTAGAACCAGCGTGCCGGCGGGCGCGGGTGGCGCGGGAACAGCCAGTACAGCGTGCCCAGGATGAGGAACCAGGGCAGGAACAGGATCAGCGCCAGGTTCAACTGGACCATCGACCCCATGGCTCAGGCCTCCTCGGCGAACAGGCCGAGCGCGGCGACCAGTTCTTCCACGACCACGCCCTCGCCCAGGTGGCCGACCAGGCGTTCGCCCAGGTGCACGCCCTTGTCGAGGACGTGCCGCACGTCGGCGCCGGCGGACTGCTTGAGCGCGGCGACCAGTTGCCCCGCGTCGCGTGGCGACGCGTGGCCCTCGCTCTGCAGCAGAACGCGGTCGCCATGGGCCAGCTTGAAGTAGAAGCGGCCATCGGCTTCGCGGTATTGCTTGAACACCGGCAGGCTGGCCTTTTCGACGGTCTCCCCGGCCGTGGCGCTCGCCCGTGACAGGTCGCGCAGGCCGACGGACGCGCGCAGGCGCGCCAACAGGGGGGCCGCGTAGGTCGAACGCAGCCGCGCCGCGCCATCGCGCAGGGTCTGTTCGATCCGCGCCGGATCGGCCATCAAGGCCTCGTACTTCTCCCGCAACGGCGCGATCTCGCCGTCGATGCGTTCGAACAGCGCCTGCTTGGCGTCGCCCCAGGCGATACCCGCCTCGAAGGCCTCGCGCATGGCCGCCGTTTCCGCCTCGCTGGCGAAGGCCTGGTACAGCTGGAACAGCGCCGATCCCTCGGCCCGCTTGGGCTCGCCAGGCGGCGTGGAGTCGGTGACGATCGAGAAGATCAGCTTCCTGAGCTGCTCGCGCGGCGCGAACATGGGGATGGTGTTGTCGTAGCTCTTGCTCATCTTTCGACCGTCGAGGCCGGGCAGGGTCGCCACGTTGTCCTCGATCGCGGCCTCGGGGAGCTTGAAATGCTCGCCGTAGAGATGGTTGAAGCGCTGGCCGAAGTCGCGCGCCATCTCGATGTGCTGGATCTGGTCGCGCCCCACCGGCACTTTGTCGGCGTTGAACATCAGGATGTCGGCGGCCATCAGCACCGGGTACATGAACAGTCCGGCGTTGATCCCCGCATCGTCGTCCTCCCCGGCTTCGCGGTTCTTGTCGACCGCGGCCTTGTAGGCGTGCGCGCGGTTGAGGATGCCCTTGCCGGCCACGCAGGTCAGCAGCCAGGTGAGCTCCTGCACCTCCGGCACGTCGCTCTGCCGGTAGAACCACACCTTCGACGGGTCGAGTCCACAGGCCAGCCAGGTCGCCGCGATCTCGAGGGTGGAGCGCTGGACGCGCGCCGGGTCCTGCACCTTGATCAGGGCGTGGTAGTCGGCGAGGAAATAGAAGCTCTCCACGCCATCGCCATGGCTGGCG
>JAUIJO010000232.1 GCA_030431185.1 Gammaproteobacteria bacterium
GATCGTCCTGCAGCGCGCGCTGTCGGCGCTGGGCCTGGCCGGCCTGCTCGCCATCTCCATCGCGCTGGTCGCGCTTGCCGACGAAGGCCGGATCACCGCCTACCTGCTGGGCGACTGGCCGGCGCGCCTGGGCATCGCGCTGATGGTGGACCGGCTCAATGCGCTGATGGTGCTGGCCACCACGCTCCTGGGCGCCGCGTGCCTGCTGTATGCCTGCGGCGGATGGGACCGGCGCGCGATCCACTTCCACGCGCTGTTCCAGTTGCAGCTCGCCGGCCTCAACGGTGCCTTCCTGACCGGCGACCTGTTCAACCTGTTCGTGTTCTTCGAGGTGATGCTGATCGCTTCCTACGGCCTGCTGCTCAGCGGCGGCCGCGGCCCGCGCATGCGCGCCGGCCTGCACTACGTGGTGTTCAACATCACCGCCTCGACGCTGTTCCTGATCGCGCTGGGCCTGCTCTACGGCCTGCTGGGCACCCTCAACATGGCCGAGATGGCCCTGCGCGTGGCCCAGGCCGACCCGGCCAACCTCGCGCTCATCCGCGCGGCATCGGGGATCCTGCTGGTGGTGTTTTGCGCCAAGGCCGCGCTGGCGCCGCTGTACCTGTGGCTGCCCAATGCGTACGCCCGCGCACCGGCCGCGGTCGCCGCCCTGTTCGCGGTGATGACCAAGGTCGGCATCTATGCGGTCTTGCGCGTCTACACCCTGGTGTTCGGCGGCCTCGCCGCCGATACCCCCGCGGCGATGCTGGCCGACTGGGCCTGGACGTGGTTGCTGCCGGCGGGCGCGGTCACCCTGGTGCTCGCCACGCTGGGCGTGCTCGCGAGCTCGTCCCTGCGGATGCTGGTCGCGTTCCTGGTGATCGCGTCGGCGGCGACGCTGTTCATCGCCTTCTCGCTCGGGACCACCGACACCATCGCCGCCGGCCTGTACTACCTGGTGCACAGCACCTTCGTCGCCGGGGCGCTGTTCCTGGTCGCCGACCTGATCCGCCGTCAGCGTGGCGCGGCGGGCGACAACCTCGACCGCAACGGTCCGCTGCGGCATGCCACCCTGCTGGGCCTGCTGTTCGCGACGGCCGCGATCTCGGTGACCGGCATGCCGCCGCTGTCGGGCTTCATCGGCAAGACGCTGCTGCTGGACGCCGTGCCCGCGGCCTCGATGGGCTGGGCTTGGACCGTGATCCTGCTGACCGGCCTGTTGACCGTGGTCGCGCTGGCGCGCACCGCGAGCCAGGTGTTCTGGCGCGCGGAGCCATGGCCCGACACCACCCCGGCACCGGCACCCCCGGGGCGCGTGCAGGTGACGGCGGCCGTGTTGCTGCTGGCCTACGGCATCGCGATGACGGTGATGGCCGCACCCGTCCTCGACTACGCCGAGGCCGCGGCACGGCAGTTGCAGGCCCCCGCCGACTACATCGAGGCCGCCCATTCGACGCATCCCCGGCTGCGGGAGCCCTCGCCATGAAACGACTGCTGCCCTCGCTGCCGCTGAGCGTCGCCGTGCTCGTGCTGTGGCTGCTGCTGGTGGCCGACTTCTCGCCCGGCCAGATCGCCATCGGCGCGATCCTCGGCCTGCTGCTGCCCTGGCTGGCGGGGATGCTGGAGCCCGAGCGCGCGAACTTCGGTCGGACCATCGCGATCCTGCAGCTGACGCGCCGGGTGCTGTGGGACATGCTGCTGTCCAACATCGAGGTCGCGCGGCGCATCCTCGGACCGGAACGCGTCCTGACCCCGGGCTTCATCTGGATCCCGCTGGAGCTCACCAACATCCACGGCATCACCGCGCTGGCCAGCATCATCACCCTGACCCCCGGCACGGTCTCGGCCGAGCTGGACGCGGACCGCCGCCACCTGCTGGTGCATTGCTTCAACCTCAAGGACCCCGAGGCCCAGGTCGCGGAGATCAAGTCGCGCTACGAGACACTGCTCCAGGAGATCTTCCCATGATGATCGACACGGCGGTCGCGCAGGCGGCCGCGCCCCTGCCCGCGCTCGTGTCCACCCTGCCGCCGGGCGACAGCCTGGTGGACAAGGCCGTGTCCGTGTCGCTCCTCCTGATCGGGCTCGCGCTGCTGATGAGCCTCTATCGCCTCCTCCGCGGACCCAGCCTGCCCGACCGCATCCTCGCGCTGGACACGCTCTACGTGAACACCATCGCCGCCCTGATCCTGTTCGGCATGCAGCTGGGCAGCGTGATCTATTTCGAGGCCGCCCTGATCATCGCCATGCTCGGCTTCGTCGGCACGGTGATGCTCAGCAAGTACGTACTGCGCCGGGACATCGTCGAATGAGCATGGCCCTGGAAATCCTCCTGTCGGTCCTGCTGCTGGTCGGCAGCGGCTTCGTCCTCGTGGGTTCGTTCGGCCTGGTCAAGCTGTCGGACTTCTTCAAGCGCCTGCATGGGCCGACCAAGGCCACCACCCTCGGCGTGGGCTGCATCCTGCTGGGCTCCATCGGATACCACGCCTGGGCCGGCGACGGCCTGGGCCTGCGCGAGGTCCTGATCACGCTGTTCCTGTTCATCACCGCGCCGATCAGCGCGCACCTGATGTCGCTGGCGGCGCTGAAGCTGGATCCGGGCCAACGCCCCGCGCCCCCCGGCGCATCCGCGGGCGAGGCCGGCGACGACGGGGACTGAGGCCGCAAGGGGCGGATTCCGACCCCGCCGGGCCGACCGGACGCACATTTCAGGTAGATTGCACCCCGTGCCGGGGCAAAACCGGCCGTCGGCGCAGTAGCATTCGTCGTTTGCGCCGCCCACCCATACCCCCGGAGTGTCGATGATCCACCGAGTCCTGTTGAGCCTCTGCGCCGCTTGCCTGCTGGCGTCCTCGCCCCGTGCATCGGCCGCGGACTCCGTCACCAGCAAGGACATCCTGGGCTGGATCGAATGGGTCGACGTCGGCCGCGGGCCGATGCGCCTGAAGGCCAAGCTCGATACCGGCGCGACCACGTCCTCGCTCACGGCGGAGGACATCGAGGAATTCAAGAAGGACGGCAAGCGCTACGTGCGTTTCGTGGTCCGCGACGAAGACCACGACGTGGAGGAGTCGTTCGAGGCGCGGCTGGTCCGCCACGTCCGCATCCGCCGCCACGACGGCTCCACCCAGCGCCGCCCGGTCGTGGAGATGCGCATGTGCGTGGGCCACGTGAACCGCAAGGAAGAGTTCACCCTCGTCGATCGCAGCTCCTTCGTGTACCCGGTGCTCGTGGGCCGCAACTACATGGAAGGGGTCATCCTGGTCGACCCGGGCGAGACGTTCATCCAGCGCCCGGCCTGCGATCGCCAGGGCTCGCTGGGTCCCGGACGGGGCGCATCCGTCGCGCGGGCGGCGGGGCAGGCATGAAACGCTGGCACCTGCGCATCCTCGCGGCCGTCCTGGCGATCACCGCGATCGGCCTGATCGGCTACAAGGCGCGCGTGCTCGGCTACCCCCTGAGCCCGTCCGACGAGATCGAGAGCTGGGTCGTCGAGGCGAGGCTGGGTTTCGACCCCGGCAACAGCGCGATCAAGGCGCAACTGGCCATCCCGGCGGAGCCGGAAGGCTTCATCGTGCTCGACGAGAACTTCGTCTCGCGTGGCTATGGCGTGCAGACCGAGGAGCGCGGCGACAACCGCCTGGCGCTGTGGAGCATCCGCCGCGCCTCGGGCCAGCAGGCGCTGTATTACCGGGCCACCGTCGCGCGCCACTCACGCGAGAGCGAGCCCGAGGCGGTGCCCGCGCTCGAGGAGGCGCCGGAGTACGAGGGCCTGGAGGGCGAGGCGGTGCAGGCGATCCTCGACGAGGTGCGCAGCAAGTCGGCCGACATCGCGACGTTCTCGTCCCTGCTGGTGAAGATGCTCGCCAACCCCTCGCCCGACGAGAACGTGCAGTTGCTGCTGCCGCAGCCGGCCTCGCGCGAGGCGCGGACCCGCGCGGCGATCCACATCCTCGCCGGCGCGCACATCCCGGCGCGCATGGTGTGGGGGCTGCGCCTGTCCGAGGGCTCGCGCGATCCGTCGCCCGAGCCCTGGCTGGAGGTCAACAACGGCGAGCGCTGGATCCCCATCAATCCCGCCGACGCCTCGCATGGCTATCCCCCGGACCTGCTGGTCTGGTGGCACGGCGACGCACCGCTCTTCTCGGTCGAGAACGCGCGCCACGCGGAGCTGCAGTTCTCCACCAGCCGCAAGCTCGAGCCCGCGCTGGACATGGTCGGCCGCAAGGGCGAGCTGATCGACTCGCCGATCATGAGCTACTCGCTGTCGACCCTGCCCGTGCACGTGCAGAACGTCTATGGTTCGCTGCTGCTGGTGCCGATCGGCATCCTGCTGATCGTCATCCTGCGCAACGTGATCGGCATCCGCACCTTCGGCACCTTCATGCCGGTGCTGATCTCGCTCGCGTTCCGCGAGACCGACCTG
>JAUIJO010000233.1 GCA_030431185.1 Gammaproteobacteria bacterium
TCTCCACCAGCACCGGCCGGCCGTCGCCATCCACGAACAGGTTGACGCGGCCACCGCGGCGGATCTTGCCGTGCGCGATCTCCAGGAAGAATTCCTCGGCCTGCGAGCAACTGCCGATCCCGGGTTTGTCGGGCATGGGCGGCAAGGACGACAGCGGCGAGGCGCGGCGATGCAGGATCGCCTCGACCAGCGCCAGCACGACGCGACTCTCCTCGCGCTCGAGGCGCGCGCCGACGGCACGCACGCGCGCGTCGAGGTCCAGCAGCGACGCCCCGCCCGGCAGTCCGGCGAGCTCGTGCCGGAGCACGTCCGGCGCCTGCCCAAGGTCGCGCCAACCCCCTGGCCAGCCCTGGCACCGGGCGTGCAGGCCGATGCCATGCGCTCGCCGGGTGTCGATGTCGCGGAACACGCGCAGGTCGGCGGGATCGCAGGGATCGACCGGCGTGTTGATCGACTGCGACAGGAAACGCGTGGCCTGGGTCAAGCCGCAGCCGCGCCGCTCGGTGGCGTGCGCGGGCTGCTCGTCGAGCATGTCGCACAGGGTGCGGCACAGGGGAAGCCCGGCCTCGTCGAAGGCCACCACCAGCTCGTGCGACATCGTCAGTGGATGGAGAACAGCAGGGCCCGCACCAGTTGCGACGCCTGCGCGCGATCGCGCGCATCGATGGTGAAGGTGGGCACGGGCCGGGGCCAGGCAGCGGCCGCCCTGCGGACGTCCTCGAGCCGGAACCCGGGCGCCACGTCGGACTGGGTGATGCCAATGACGATCGCCATGCCGGGATCGGTCTCTGCAACGGCACGCAGCCACTGTCCGCATTCCTCCGCGATGGTGGGGCTGGCGGCGTTCAGCAGCAGGACGACGCCCAGCGCACCATTGAAGATGATGGGGCGCATGTGGCTGAAGTGCTCCTGCCCCGGCAGTCCGTACAACTGCAACGGCGTGCCATCGTCGAGCAGCACGGTGGCGAAATCCAGCGCGACCGTGGTCGTGGTCTTCGCGCCCATGGGGCCGTCGCTGAGCGGCATCTCGGTCGACACCGGTGGCGTGTCCGCGAGCGCTTTCAACGCGGTGGTCTTTCCAGCGCCGACGGGGCCGGCGAATACGAGCTTGAAACCCTGGTGTTGCAAGATGGCGTCCTCGATGGTTTCGTGCGTGTGCTAGCCCAGCTCCGGCGCCAGGCCGAAGCGACGTGCGATGGCGCCCCATATCCCGTTGCGCGGGGATTTGCGGGATGAAGCCGCGGCGGCCATGGCAGGCTCCGGGTCGGCCGTTTTCAACAGGTTGGCAGCGGCCAGCGCCCACAAGAGGGCACCGACTTCAGGAGCGCTCGTGGTCCTGCCCTTGGTGGTTTCCAGTTGACGCGGGGTCGCGCTTTCGGTGGTGAGGGTGCTGGCGATATGCATCAGTTTCGCCATCGACGGAAGCGAGCCGAAATCCGGCCACGCGTCGAGTCGATAGTGGCCGGCGGGATACTCCGGCAGCAGGTGCTGCCCGCGTTGGGTGGCCGCGATCAGGAAGGGCTCGAGGCCAGCGAACGCACACTGCGCCAGGACGAAGTTCGCGGTGTTGCCCGGCGCGACGGTCCAGCCGGTCTTGCAGAAATTGTCCTGGGCGTGGAGCAGGTCCGAATGCGTTGGCGCGTATGCCCTGCCGGAGTCGGGATCGATGAGCACCGACACGCTTCCGGAGGAGACGGTGACGCGCTTGCCCCGGTGCCGGGCCGACGCGAGCACGCACGGCAGCCGGTCGTTGGGATCGGGTTCCGTGGCGTCGCCGGCGTCGGTCCCCGCGCCCAGCAGGTCAGCGAGCAGTTTCACCAGACGGGCGGCAGGCACGTCGCGGGCAACGTCGCCCTGCGCATCCTGGCCCGGGGCCGGCGCTGGCACCTCGGGCAGCATGGACAGCACCGGCGTGCCGCGCTTGCGGGCGAGTGCCATCGCCTGCGCGCCATAGGCGTCGTCGCCCGCCGCGACCAGCAGGTGGCAACGGGTGCCGTCCCACGGGGCCACGCGGGCATTGATCTTGTAGGCAGCCAGGAGCTTGGCTGCGAGTCTCACGCGCTTCTCGGAATCGTCGCAGAGCGCGGCCGTGCGAATGTCGTAGTGCATCAGCTCGCTTGCCGTTCGGTCGTGCAGGATTGCATCCGGGACGACGGCTCGCGCCGTCCCGGACGGGTGGGGGTCACTCAGGAGAAGTCGAGCGTCTTCTCGAACGTGCGCAGCTCGTGGCGGGCCATGGCCAGGTTGGAGCGCGAGCGGTCCAGCACGACGTACAGGAACAGCTTCTGGTTGGATTCCAGCGGGCGGATCAGGTGGTACTGCTTGGTCAGGTTGATCAGGATGTCTTCGATCGTGTCGTTCAACTTGAGGGCGTTGGCGACCTTGCGCTTGGCGCGGATCACCTCGGAGTTGCCGGCGGCCGCCAGCTCGAGGTTCACGCCGGTGCCGTCACCGGCCAGCATCATGCCGCTGTCGGCGTCGACCAGCGCGGACGCCACGTAGCCGTCGAGTTCGCGCAGGGGTTCCATTGAAATCTTTGCCATGTTCTTTTCTTCTCTTCGGGTGGGTTGAAACGGGATGGACTCCATCGCTGGAGCGGGAGGCGTTTGCCTGTCAGGCCCGGTCGATGACCGCTGCCAGTTCGCTGGCCGCGTCCAGCGCGAAGCGCAGGGCCATGGCGAAGGTTTCCGACCTGTCGGCGGACAGGCAGAGGGTGTAAGCGCCCGTGGACGAGGGCACCCGCACGATGACGATGCTTCCCTGCTCGGACGCGATGCTGGTGTAGCTCGCGGGGCTCTTCAGGGTCTCGCGCGTGAACGACTCGCCCAGGGCGAGCAGTGAGCTGGCGATGGCCGATATCCGCGCGGGGACGGCGTCCACGTTCGATCGCAGCGCGTGTGCGAGCGCGCGACCGTCTGCGGTCGCCAGCACGGCATGCAGCACGCCGGGCGACGACTGCAGCCGTCTTTCCAGCACGGCCGAGCAGGCGCTGGATGTAGGGTCCTGGGGGATGGTCGGTCGGATGGGTGGGGGCGCGAGGGAGTTGGGGGCGGACGGAAACGAAGTCATGGGGGCCTGCTTTCGGGGGAAACATGCACCCGCGAACGGGTCTCCGGGCAGGTACGCAAGCGCCATGCCAATGTGTGACGTAGAGCAAATTTTTTATGTGAAATTAATTGCAATTCGAGGCGGGGCGGGCGTGTCCCCGGAGACATCCCTCCTCGCTATCCGCACCCGTCCCCAAGGCGATCGAGGCGTCGGCTGGCTGCCCATGCCCGGCACTTCGTGACCCTCGCCGACACCAGATGACCAGCGCTGTCATTTTTTGCCGAGTCTGGCGCCCGCTTGGGATGGGCGAACGCAAGTGCCTGGCCACCGCGTGACAGCCTCCGGGAGAAGGCTGCGTGGTACCCCGTGCCCTCGATCGGGGAGGGGTGTCGGACGGACATTGAATCCACGTCGAGCGCACGGATGGCCGACCCGGGTCTCCGCGCTCCGCCAGATACGCAAAAGGCCCCCTTGCGGGGGCCCTTGCGTATCTGGCGGAGAGGGGGGGATTCGAACCCCCGAGGCGCTATTAACGCCTGCCTGATTTCGAATCAGGTACATTCAACCGCTCTGCCACCTCTCCGGTGCCTTGCCGGCGGCGGATATGCCGGGCGCGGGGGCGTCATCATACGGTCGGATGCGTTGGCCGGCAAGCCTCGCCCGACCCCGGTTCGCCGGGCGACCGGTCCGGCCGTCCGGCGTGGCCACGACGGGCTCCGCGTTACACTGGCCGCTCCTTCCGCAAGGTGGCTTCCGATGTCCGAAATCCTCGTCCCCGTGTCCTTTGGCGAACTGCTCGACAAGATCGCGATCCTGCAGATCAAGTCCGAACGCATCAGCGACGAGGCCAAGCTGGCCAACGTGCGCAAGGAACTGTCGGCACTGGAACAGACGTGGATGGCCCATCCGGCGGCAGGCAACGACATCGTCCGGTTGCGTGCCGACCTCAAGGCGGTCAACGAGCGCCTGTGGGTGATCGAGGACGACATCCGCGTCAAGGAAAAGGCGCAGGCCTTCGACGAGGCGTTCATCAAGCTCGCCCGCAGCGTGTACTTCGAGAACGACGAGCGCGCCCGGATCAAGAAGGAGATCAACGTCGCCCTGGGCTCGTCCTATGTCGAGGAAAAGTCCTACCAGGACTACGGCGCAGGCCAGGGCGCGGGCTGACCGCAACCCCGGCCGCGCTGCCGCTCAGGCCGCCGCGACGCGGTCCACGCGGCACAGGTAGCACCCGTGGCGGGCGTGGTGCAGGTGCAGGAATTCGACCTCGCCGCGCTCGAGCAGGGCCCGGATGCAGGGTTCAAGCTCATCGCCGGGGACCACGTCCGCGTCGAGCAGGTCGCCATTGGA